>DAITPE010000672.1:0-2983 GCA_036833775.1 Pyrinomonadaceae bacterium
TCATCGGCGAAACGGAAAAATCGCTCGATTATCTGGAAATCGCACTCAACGAAAGAAACCGCAGTTTGCCTTCGATCAACAGCGATCCGGCTTTCGATCCGATTCGTACGAACAAAAGATTCGTCGAAATAATGAAAAAGGTCGGTCTGCAAAGATAATTCGTTACTTTGAAAAATATCTTTCAGCCGCGATTATCAGGATGAAACCGACCAAGTAAGCCAAAAGATCGAACGGCGAAAAAGTTCTGCCCAACGCGACGGAAATGATGAGGTTATATTCAAAACCGATGATTTTTACGAAGTCGAAATACTGCAAAAATTCAATTGTAAACGCGAAGATCAAAACGCCGAACGCTATTTTCAAATACGAAAAGTTTAAAAAAATCCGCAGAAAACAATAAATTAAAATCACAACCAAAACATCGCCGACAAACGGGCGAACGAATTGGTCATTGACAAAAAGCGCGATGAAAACTTCGGTCAAAAATAAAACGACGGTGAGAAACAAGTAGTTTTTGTTAAAAGTTAGAATCATCTATGACGATAAAGGTCGTTTGAAGAATAAAATAATTTCCTTTGTTATTACGAGTGTTGAGGTCGGACTCCATTGACCGATAATTCCTTGCGTTGAAACCAATTCCCAACCGAGTTGACCGAATTGGTTTATGAATTCGTCTATTTCCGTTAGTTCGAAAATTTCCGGCTGTTCTGGCAGAAAGCTGTTTGCGCGAATTTTGACGGTTTTATATTCCCATTTCATAAAAATCTCCTTTGTGGTTTATGATGTTTTCAAAATTTATGAACTTCGATTATTCAACGAAAACGCGCGAACTGCAAAAAAAATTGCAGTCATTTATGAACGAAAATGTTTTTCCCGTCGAACAGGCTTTTCAAGACGAAATAAACACGGGCGACCGTTGGAAAGTTTCGCGGATTATTGAAGATTTGAAGGAAAAAGCCCGAAAAGAAGGTTTGTGGAATCTGTTTTTGCCGGAAATTTCGGGTTTGACGAATCTCGAATACGCGCCGCTCGCCGAAGAAATGGGCAAAGTGACGTGGGCGAGCGAGATTTTTAATTGTTCCGCGCCCGACACGGGAAATATGGAAGTTCTCGAAAGATACGGAACTTCGGAGCAGAAAGACGCGTGGCTGAAACCGCTTTTGAATGGCGAAATCCGTTCGTGTTTTGCGATGACCGAACCCGAAGTCGCATCATCTGACGCGACGAATATTCAAAGTTCGATCATTAAAGACGGCGATTTTTACATTTTGAACGGTCGCAAATGGTGGTCAACCGGCGCGGGCGATGCGCGTTGTAAATTGGCGATATTTATGGGCAAAACCGACGCGAACGCGCCGAAACATCTTCAGCAATCGATGATTCTCGTGCCGATGGATGCGGACGGCGTAAAGGTTGAAAGAAACTTACAAGTTTTCGGTTTCGACGACGCGCCGAACGGACATTCGGAAGTTTCGTTTACGAACGTGCGCGTGCCAATTTCCAATCTTTTGCTCGGCGAAGGTCGCGGTTTCGAGATCGCACAAGGTCGCTTAGGTCCGGGCAGAGTTCATCATTGTATGCGCTTGATCGGAATTGCCGAACGTGCGCTCGATCTGATGAAAAATCGTGTCAAAGCCCGAATCGCTTTCGGCAAAACTTTGGCAGAACAAGGCGTTGTACGCCAATGGATCGCCGAATCGCGCAACGAGATCGAACAAGCGCGGCTTTTGGTTCTAAAAACCGCGTGGATGATGGACGAAGTCGGCAACAAAGCGGCGCGAAAAGAAATCGCGATGATAAAGGCAGTCGTGCCGCAAATGGCTCTGAAAATAATCGACCGCGCCATCCAAACCCACGGCGGCGGCGGCGTTTGCGAAGATTTTCCGCTCTCGACGTTTTGGACTTATGCCCGAACTCTGCGCCTCGCTGACGGTCCCGACGAAGTTCATCTTGAATCGATCGCGAAAATGGAATTGAAATGAAGACTGGAGCGCAAGCATCCTTGCTTGCGTATCTTAAAAAAATAAATTTACAGGGATGACAGGATAGACAGGATAAAAACGCTTGATCTTATCTTATTTATCATGTTATCCCTGTATTTATTTTTTACCAAAAACACATGCAAGCAGGGATGCTTGCGTTCCAGTCATTTTTTCTTGATTCTAGAAACGATAAAGAGTTAAAGTAAGTGCAATGAATATTCGCAAAGTTGAATTGGCTGATGCCGAGCAGATCGCTGAAATTTATAATTATTATATTCAAAATACGCATCAGACGTTTGAAACCGATCCGCTTTCGGGCGACGAAATGCGGCGGCGAATCGTGAATATTATCGAAAATTATCCGTATTTCGTTGCCGAACTCGACGGCGAAGTTTGCGGTTATGCTTACGCGACGCAGTTCAAAATGCGGACGGCTTATGCTTATGCGGTCGAACTTGCGATCTATGTGAAAAATGCCGCCAAGCAAAAGGGAATCGGCACGCATCTTTACAATCGTTTGTTTGACGAGCTTTCCGAAACCGACGCGCACGCGATCATTGCCGGAATCGCGCTGCCGAACGATCCGAGTGTGCGTTTTCACGAACGGCTCGGTTTTTCGAAAGTCGCGCATTTTCGCGAAGTCGGCTATAAGCTCGGTCGCTGGGTCGATGTCGGCTATTGGCAGATGATGAACAGATTGTAATGCCGAAGGAAATCATCCATTTTGCCCACGCCAACGGTTTTCCGTCGAAAACTTACAGCAAAATTTTTTCATTTTTGGAAAACGATTTCGAGATCGGTTTTCTCGAACGTCACGCGCACGATCCGAATTTTCCCGTCGATGACAATTGGCACAATCTGCGCGACGAACTTCGTGCCGAGATCGAAAAACGCTACACGAAACCCGTGATCGGTGTCGGTCATTCTCTCGGCGGAATTCTGCATTTTCTTGTCGCAGTCGAAAATCCCGAACTTTACAAACAAATAATTTTGCTCGATTC
>DAITPE010000673.1:0-2972 GCA_036833775.1 Pyrinomonadaceae bacterium
ATCCGTGGCTGAAAAAAAGCGGTTCATTAGCTACAGATGAACGCGGATACACACAGATATAAGAAGATATTTTTATAAATTCATCCTGTCTTCATCTGCGTTTATCTGTGTCTATCTGCGGTTAATTTCTCTTCAATTATCTTCTCACAAGCTTCAAAAACCCGTTCGGGCGAAATCGCCGTCAGACATTTATTTTCAAACGGGCAAACTTCCCTATAACAAGCCTCGCATTCGACTTTTTCGCGGAATATTATATGCTTTTCGCCGAAAGGTCGCCAACGTCCGCCGTAATCTATCGCCGCAAACACGGCAACACAAGGCGTTTCGACCGCCGCCGCAAGGTGCATCGTGCCCGTGTCGTTGCCGAGATAAAGCGTGCAATGCGCGAGTCCTGCCGAAGCTTGTCTGATGTTCAATTCTCCGGCGGCATTTGCGCCGCGATTCCATTTTCGGATCAGCCGATTTCCCTTTTCGCGGTCTTCTTCGCCGCCGAAAATGACGGGAAAAACGCCGTATTTTTCGATCAATTTGGCGACGACCGCTTCAAATCTTTCTTCAGCCCAGATTTTCGATTCCCACTTGCTGCCCGGCGCGACCGCGACCAACTTCTTTTCTCTGAAATCAGCACCGCAATTCTGTTTCAGCCAGTTTTCCGCGAAACTTTTTTCTTCCGCCGTCAATTTCAGATCGGGTTTTGCCTTGGTATCGAAAGCGAATTCATCGAGCGGCAACGAATTCATTAAAAATTCGTCTTCCGCTTCGACCTCGGGAAGCGGTCGCGGCGCGTTTTCGTCCAGACGATTTTCGGCAACGTAGCTCGTCCCGTAAATATTTTTGATTCCGCTCAGACGGAAAAATTCTTCATCGCGTCGCGCCGAAGCCGCCGAACGGTTGCGCGTCATCAGATAAAACACCGCGTCGTAACTTTTCAAACGCAACCCGACCAACAATTTCAAACGGACGATCGCCGTTTCAAAGCGCGAAAGATCGTTCGGATATAAAAGCCATTTATCGATCAAACCTTTTTCGGGCAAAACTCTTTTCGCCATCACGAATTTAGCATTTTTAGAATTAATATTCGTCAAAAGCGTAATTTCCGCGTTCGGAAACCGCTTGCGAATCGCCCACATTGCAGGCAAAGACACGATCGTATCTCCGATGTGACCGATGCGGTAAATTAAAATTTTTTTGAAATCGTCTGCGTTGCTCAAACGTAGAGTTTACAAGATTTTGATTTAGATTTGAAAAACTAAAAGTAAGAAATTTGCCTGCGAAAGAAACGAAAGAAACGAAATAAGAAATCAGAAAACTTAATTCAATTGTAATTCTGCACAATATATTATAATCAGCAGTAACGAAAATAAAATGTAATGAAACCTTTTAATGGCACACGGACAAACACGGATTTGGCGGATTGTCACGGATAAAATTTATTATTTCTATAAAAATCTGCGTAAATCAGCTAAATCCGCGTTTGTCCGCGTGCCATTTTCCTTTTTTGATATAGCTATTAAAAAATCCCTAAATCTTCTTTTTTTAGTGTCTTTTCGTGTCTTTCGTGGGCAAATCCCTTTTCTCTTTTCTTTTTTTCGTACTTTTCGTTCTTTTCGCAGGCAAATCTCTTTTATTTCCCCGTTATCATCCGATACAGCCCGACGTATTTTCTTGCCGCGTTTTCCCACGAATTATCGACCGTCATTCCGTTCCATTGGATTTTGCGCCACGCGTCTTTGTCGTAATATGCAAACAACGCTTCGTAGATTTTCTCTAAAAACTTGTCGGCGCGGTATTCGTGAAATTTGAAGCCGTTGCCCGAACCTGTGACGGCATCGAAGTTTTGCACCGTGTCGTCCAGACCGCCGACGGCGCGGACGATCGGAATCGTTCCGTAACGCAAAGAATACATTTGATTCAGACCGCACGGCTCGAATTTCGACGGCATCATAAACATATCCGCGCCGGCTTCGATCTTGTGCGCCAAATCTTCGTTGTAACCGCGATAAATTCCGACTTGATTCGGTGCGTAATCGCGTAATCTCTGCCAGAAATCGACGTATTTCTGTTCGCCCGAACCGAGCGAGATCATATACGCGCCCGTCGCCAAAACTTCTTGCGCGACCGCCATCATCAGATCGATTCCCTTTTGCGCCGTCAGACGCGTGATGCTTCCGAAAACAGGTTTTTCCAGATCGATCGGCAATGAAAACTGTTCCAAAAGCTGCCGTTTACACTCGCGCTTGCCGTCGATGTTCCAAGCGTTGTAATTTGCACCCAAAAGCGCATCGGTTTCAGGATTCCAAACGTCGTAATCAACGCCGTTCGTCACGCCCATCAATTTGTCGGCACGTTGTCGCAACAGCCAATCCAGCCCGTAACCTTCTTCCGGCGTTTGAATTTCGTAAGCATAACGGTTTGAAACGGTCGAAAGCATATCCGACGCGCTCAAACCCGCCTTCAACGCCGACGCATAACCGTTAAACGCAAACGCATTTCTTTCAAAGTCCGACGAAAACCCGAACTTCCAAAGTTCGCCGAGATCGAAACCGCCTTGATACGCGAGATTATGGATCGAAAAAAACGTCCGCGTATTGCGCCAATAGTTTTCCCAAAATCGAAGATGCGCGATCTCGACCGCCGCAAAACCGCAATGCCAATCGTTCAAATGCACGACATCCGGCGCAGGTCCGAGACGGCGAATCAATTCGAGTGCAGCGTGATTAAAAAACGCGAAACGCTCGTAATCTTCGGTGTAACCGTAGATCGAATCGCGGTGAAAATATTCGGGCGCGTCGATCAAAAACGTCGGCGAACCGTTCGCTTCCGAATAAAAAGCCTTCGCACGAAACTTTCCTCCGCGCCAATCAACCCACAGATCATCGATCGCCGTCCGCCAAAGATATTCGCCCTTCGTCTGCAAATAACAAGGCGTGATCAAAAAAGCATCGACCCCGACCGCCCTTAAAGCCTTCGGC
>DAITPE010000674.1:0-2969 GCA_036833775.1 Pyrinomonadaceae bacterium
TCTTTCGTCCGTCGGTCGTCGTCGGCGATTCCAAAACGGGCGAAACGGCAAAATATGATGGGATTTATTATTTGATTTTGTATTTGAAGAAATTTCCGTCGGTTTTCCGATTGATAAACGTCGGAAACCGCGATGTAAAGCTCAATCTCGTGCCGGTCGATTTTGTGGTTGAAGGAATGGCGGCTTTGTCGAAAGATAAAGAATCTATCGGTAAAACGATCGCGCTTGCCGATCCTAATCCGTTAAATACGGAAGAACTTTTTAACGAAATTGCGAAGGTTTTTACGGGCAAAGAATCGGTCATCACGCCGCCCGCGACGTTGCTCGAAAAGTTTATGAAAACGCCTTTTTCGTCGGAAATCAGCGGTTTGCCCGATTCCGCCGTTCCGTATTTTCACGTCAAGCAAACTTACGATACAAAAATCTGTGAAGAGCTTTTAAAGCCGCACAATGTTGCGTGTCCGAATTTCCGCGAATACGTTGCGAATATCGTCAAATTTGTCGAAGAAAATCCGAAACTCGATTGATTGGAACGCCTGCGCCCTCGCAGGCAATAAGGGCAAATGCGCGAACGAACCGATTAGCATTTTACAATTTATCACCGAACGCATTTACGTCGTTTTTCAAACGCCATTTGCCTGCGAGGGCGCAGGCGTTCCGACATAAAACTTGCACTTAACCGAAACTTTACAAATTTATTCGCGCAAACAAAGCTACTTTTTCGATTTTTACAGCATCATAAAAAGAAGTTTATAAATTTCGAGAGGGTTTACAATGTCTGCGCGAATCAAATTTCTAACGCCTTTATTCATACTTTTATTTTCAATTTTCGCCAACGCACAATCGGGCAGGATCGTTCAGCGACCGACGCCGACACCGACGCCGGACGACACGGAAAAGATTTTTACCGAAGAAGTTAAGCTCAATATCTTGGCTTTCGACGAAAACGGAAAATTTTACGACGGCGCGAAAGCCGAAGATGTAGTCATCACCGAAAACAACATCATTCATCAGGCTTCGAGCCTGCGGCGGATTCCCGCAAATGTTTTGATCGTGATGGATACGGGCGGCGAAATGCGTCAGAAAAAGAGTTTGCAACTGACGCGAAACGCGGCTTTGTCGGTTGTAAAATCATTAAAGGATGACGATCAAATCGCGGTTTTGCAGTATTCGGACAAAGCCGAGATTCTTGCCGAATGGACGAACGATAAAACGCAAATTGTCGATGCGATCAAGAAAAAATCGAATTTCGGACGGCGTTCGGCATTTGTCGCCGCGCTCGATCTGGCGGAAGATTTTATGCGGAAAAATCCGCTCGACAATAAGCATCTCGTTTTGATCACGGACGGCACGGACAGTCTTTCGAGTGCTGAAGAAAAAGCGGCGGCACTGCGGAAAATATTGGCGACCGACATCAATGTTCACGTCATCAGCTACACGAAAATGGAAACCGACGACGTTGCGCCGCGCACGAAAATGATCTCTAATTCGCCGCCTAAAAAAGCCTTGCCGCCCGAAGTTGCCGCCGGTTTGCCGAATGGTGTGCGCGATGTCGCGACCGCGCCGAAGATCGGTCCGACGATCAATCTCGACCGCGCAATGCAGAAAAAATTAAAGGAACGCAAAGCCGATCTCGAGAAAAGCGAAAAACAACTTCAAACGCTTGCCGAAAATACGAACGGCGAATTTATTTTGCCGCTTGATGCGGAAGAAATGCTCGAAAAAGGTTCGCTCGTCGCGCGAATGATCGATTCGAGCTACGTCGTCACATACATTCCGAAACGACCTTTGAGCGAATCCGCCAGAGGCGAAGAACGCGATATTGTCGTGACTTCACGCCGTGACGGTTTACTCGTCGAAGCGAAACGAAAATTGATCGTCAAACCCGAAGACAGTCAATAAATTTCAATTTGAACAGCCGCGAAACGGCGCAAAAAACTCAAAAATGTTTTTGTGAATTTTGTGCTTTTTCGCGGCTATCGTTTTTTATTCCACAAAGATCGAGGGAATAGGCGTTGCGCCGTTTGTGCCGAACGGATACCAGTTAAAACTGCTGTCCGAACTTTTCAGATAAAACCAGAAATTATTCGCGGGACGAAAAACGGCGATGTCGGCTTTCCCGTCGCCGTCGAAATCGGCTTGCAAAGGTTTGTCGGTCGAAAGCCCGAAATTGACGACCGAAAAACCTTGCTGACTTCGCAAAAGATACCAATTTCCATCGCTCGGACGGAAAACGGCGTAATCGGCTTTGCCGTCGCCGTCGTAATCTCCGGCAACGGGTTTATCGCCGTTCGTACCGAAATTGACGGCGGAAAATTGATCGTTCGCGCTTTTCAAAACGAACCACGCGCCGCTCGAAGGTCGCCAAACTGCGAGATCGGCTTTGCCGTCGCCGTCGTAATCTTTTTGCACGGGAATGTCGCCGTTTTGCCCGAAAGCCTGCGCGAAAAACTGATTGTTTGCGCTGTTCAAACGATACCAAACGCCGTCGGAAGAACGGAAAACGCCGATGTCGGCTTTGCCGTCGCCGTCGAAATCCGCCGGAACGGGTTTGTCGGTTGAAAGTCCGAAAGTCGTGATCTTAACGGTCGAATCGGCACTGTTCAAGATATACCAAGTTCCGTTTGAAGGGCGGAAAACGGCGTAATCGGTTTTGAAATCTCCGTCGAAATCGGCGTTGACGGCTTTATCGCCGACGCTTCCCCAAATTGTGTTCGTGTTTGTATTTGTCGAACTGTTTCGCACTGAAAAGTCGGGTTCGTTCGCATTGTCGCTCGGGCGAAAAACGCTGATGTCAGTTTTTCCGTCGCGGTCGAAATCGAACGGCGCGGCAGTTGTCGGCGCGACATTGCAAGCGCAAACGCTTCCGTCTGTCACGATCAGATCGTCGAAATAAAAGCCTTCCTTGAAAGTTCCATTGTCCGTCCCGACGCGCCAACGAAGCTGAACATTTTGTCCGGCGGCGGAAG
>DAITPE010000675.1:0-2966 GCA_036833775.1 Pyrinomonadaceae bacterium
CCAGATAGATACCCGAATTTGGAATTTGGAATCTGAAATTTGAAATTTCTTTAACCAGTGCATCAACGTAAGATTCGACGATTTCGTTTGATTTGAAAACGTCGGTCGCAAAATCGCAGTATGAACAGCGCGATTTGCAGAATGGAATGTGCAGGTAAACTCCGGCTTCGGACATATAAAAATTATGGCAAACTGCGCTGATTTCGCCTAATTCGGCGGCTTCGGATTTTGCTTATCGTTCGTAAAGCGTGTAATTTAAAGATAGAAAAAATTCACGGAGATTTTTCAAATAAAAATGAGTAACGAATTAACAGTCGCGGACATTTTCCGCCGCGCTTTGGAGATCAGAGCGGCAAACCCGAACGGCGATATGAAGAGTTTGAAATCGCAGATCGTCAGCGAATTTTCGGGCAAACCGTTTCCTTCGCCGTCGAAATTGACGATTCCCGAATACGACAACATCGCGCCCGAAGAAGATTGGACGGCAGGTTTGCCCATCGTTTTGCGCGGAATTCAGACCGAAGATTGGGCTGAGATTGCACAAGGAATTATCATCAGTCTGGAACAGGTCGAAAATTATCCGAAAATGTCGGGACGCGAAGACGATCCTGCGAAACAATGGCGCAACCGTGACAAAGGCATCGCCGAAGCCGAAGCGAAAAATTTGTCAAAATGGATGCCCGAAGAATTGATGGCGATGGCAAAACGCAACGTCAAAAGCTAAGAATTTATAGCCGCGAAAAGGTACAAAAGTCACAAAAAATCTAAAAAAAAATGGGACGCAGATGAACACTGATTAAGCGGATTTTCACAGATAATTTATAAAAATATCTGCGTAAATCTGCCAAATCCGCGTTTGTCCGCGTCCCATTAACAAGTATTTTTGCGAATTTTGTGCCTTTTCGCGGCTATTTCTATATTTTCAACTTCAAACCGTCAAATGCCTTCAATACTTCACAGCGCGGCGAAAATTTGGCGACTTCCTTTTCAAAATCCACGTCGTCCCATTCCGGGTATAGATGCGTTAAAACTGCTTTTCGCGGTTCGGCGTAGCGAATCAAATAGGCGGCTTCGGCGAGTTCGATGTGAAGATCGACGGGTTTGTTTTTGACGAACGAACATTCCAAAACGAACAGATCAACGCGCTTTGCAAATGCGCCGAGCGATTTGTCGAAGCCTGTGTCAGCCGAATAAACGAGTGTTTTATCGTGCGCGTCGCGCAGGTGAATCGCGCAAGATTCGTCGGTGTGCGGCGTCGAAAGTGCGACAGCTTCTAAATCTTCCAAGATTTGAAACGGTTCGAGCGGTTCGATTTCGACGATTTCGAGCGGAAAAGGTTGTTTCAGCAAATTATATTCGTTCGCATTGTCGAAATTTTCGAGAATTTGGCGCAAACCTTTCGGACCGAAAATCTTTAAAGGCTTCGTTCTGTTTTGCGTTTCGAGCGCGTATTTCGTGCCGAACAAAAACGGCGTGAGTCCGCCGATGTGGTCGAGATGAAAATGCGAAATCCAAATCGCATCGAGATTCGCCCAATCGAGTTTTTCCTGCGCGATCCGATGCCCCACGGAAGCCGAACAGTCTAAAAGCAGCGAGCCTTTTCCGGTTTCAACCCAATAACCCGAACTGCTTCTCTCCGCGTGCGGAACGGAAGTTCCCGCGCCCAAAATCGTAAAATTCATTTTTAAATTTTAGCCGTGAAACGCACGAATTGCACGTTTTATTGCCGACATTAAGTGACCGAAAGACTTTATTTATTCGATTTTTGCTCCTCTTGTAAGATTTACAGAGCGCAAAGGTCATCACCTTTGCAGGCAAAAAATCAATTTAGAAAAGCAAAGGGCATAGGTTGTGCGCGCAAAGGACGGTTCGAGGGGAGCAAAGGGTGTTTCGAGGGAAGCAAAGGGCTTGCCCTTTGCCGGCAAAAAATGATTTTGGGGGAGCAAAGGGCGTTTCGAGGGAAGCAGAGGGCTTGCCCTTTGCTCGCACTTGTTATGCCCTTTGCTTCCCTTAAATGAGTCGAAAAAGGCAAAGGGCAGTTCGGGGAAAGGCATTTTCGCGTTCGTTTCACGCCCGAAATTTATTTGTGATAAATTTTAGAATATGAATGAAGTCGATATTTTGGCGATTTTCGCGCATCCCGACGATATGGAATTGACCGTCGGCGGAACGCTTTTGAAAATGAAGTCGCTCGGTTATAAAACCGGCGCGTTAGACGTGACGCAGGGCGAAATGGGCACACGCGGCAGTGTCGAAGGTCGCGCCGAAGAAGCGGTCGAAGCAGGGAAGATTTTGAAGTTGGACGTGCGCGAAAATCTCGGTCTGCCCGACGGACACGTTTTCGCGGATGATGCGTCGCGCACGAAATTAGTCCGCGTTTTGCGGCGTTTGAAACCGAAAGTCATCTTGACGCATCAAGACGGCGATCCGCATCCCGACCATAATCACATCGTCGGGTTGGTGCGCGAATCGGCACGGCTCGCTTCGATGCGGAAATACGACGAAGATTTCGGACTCGAACGCATTCAAGTGCCGATGGTCGCGCATAATATTTTTTCGCGCAACGTGATTCCGTCGTTTATTGTCGATATTTCGGAGTTTTTGGAAACAAAAATGGATGCGATCAGAGCGCATCATTCGCAATTTTACAACCCGAATTCGACCGAACCCGAAACGCGTCTGACGAACAAGGCGTTTTTAGACGAACTCGAAAACCGTTCGCGCTATTTCGGTTCATTGATCGGCGTTGCCGCAGGCGAACCGTTTTACGTCCGCGAAGCCCTAAACATCGAAGACCCGATCGCGCTTTTGACGCGTTCGATGAATCTGTATTCGTAGGGATGAAGGATGAGGGATAAGGGATGAATTGAAAGAAATTTCATCCTTCATCCTTCATCCCTCATCCCTTGTTCAATCAACTTTTAAAATCTAAAATCACTAAAATGAACGCACTTGCCCCCGAAGAG
>DAITPE010000676.1:0-2952 GCA_036833775.1 Pyrinomonadaceae bacterium
GATTCGTCTCGTAAATTCGTGCGCGAGCCGCGAATTTCCGCCCGTCATTTTCAAATCCATTTCGTTGTGTTCGCAAGATTCGGCGTATTCCGCCAACGCGCCGAAAGCGGAAACGTGGCGGATAGATTCGCCGAAATCGGTGCTGTCCATCAGATCGCGGATAATCAAATCTTCCTGTGTGTAACCGATTTTTTCGAGATAAGTCCACCAATCGAGTTTGTCGATTTTTCTTTGCTGCAAATCGGTGAGTTTTTTGTATCTTTCCTTTTCTTTTTCAAAATTTGCGATCGCCTGCGCCGAAAATCCCCATTTTTTCGGTTCTGAAACTTTGCCGTTTTGCAACAGAAAATCGCTGAATTTATGGTCTTGAAGCGGAATGCTGAAATCTCTGCAAAGCTGTTGAATCCGCAAATGATCTTCGCCGATCCATTCCGCGCCGAGTTCGCAAACGAGATTCGGATTTTGCTTAAAAGAATAAGAAAAAACACGTCCGCCGATGCGGTCACGTGCTTCTAAGATCGTCACTTTCCAACCCGAATTTTTCAATTTGAAAGCGGCTGAAAGCCCTGAAAAACCCGCGCCGATGATGAGACACGATTTTTGTGCTTTTTGTGCAAAAACTCGGTTTGTAGAAAGTGCAGTTCCGACGGAAACTGCACCCAAAATTTTCAGAAAATCGCGGCGGTTAGTTTTTTTACTCATAAGATTTACGGTTATTTAATCGGCGGTTCAAGTTACAGCGTAAATTAAAATAAAACCGAACAAAAAAGCAAGTGTAGAAATTATTTGAAAATAAAAAGGCTTGATTATATCCGCACATTTTAGCGAATATCCGTGATGAAATCGGCGCGGAACAAAGTAAAGTATCAAAGAAGTGACTAACATAAACCATCCCAAAACTCTAAAGAATTCGGGAAATTTGGAAAAATCCGCCGCCAAAATCAACCCGATCGCAGGAATCATTCTAATTGTTATTTCCGCATAATTTATAAAATTGGTGCTTCCAGCTTTTCTCAGAATCCGTCGTGCTTTTTCAGGCACGAAAAGCATTAAAATTCCCGAACAAATAATAAATATTCCGAAAGCAATTATAATCGACTTTGCAATTAAAATCATAAAAATAAAACTCTTAAAATTAGAAATTAAGCCAATCCCAAAGTCCCTTGAAAATTGTTCCCAGAATTAACACGCTTACGAAAATCGAGCCAATTAAAATGCCGATCAAAACCAAAATTATGCCGAAAACAAAGATGTAATCGCCCGTCGTGCCGACGTTTTTGCCTGTCGCACGTTCGCGGATCAAATCCATATTTTGTTTGTTTGCCTTCCAGAAAAAATCGAACGCGTCGCCGATAAACGGAATCGTGCCGACTAGATAATCCAAACCGATATTGAAAGCCATTCGCAAAAGCGTGATTTTCGGCACACCGTAACGAACTCCAGCGATGAGAATATAAAACGACATCAGCGAAGTCAGCGAATCGCCGACGTTCGGAATCAAACCGATCAAAGCGTCGAGACCGAATTTCCAGCCCGTCACGGGAACTTTGAAAAGTCCGTCGAGATATGTCGAAAGCGTTTCGAGACTTTCTTCGATCTCGACTTCGCTGTATTTGCGTTTCTGCATTCCGAAAATGCCGCGTTTTTGTTCAAGTTCTTCTTGTGCTTCCATAATTTTTCGCTTTTACACCCTTGCTTACGCGCGGGTTTCTGCCATTTTCGACTTCAATTTCTTTATCGCTTTCAAAATTTCGTCCCGATTTTTCGCTTGCTTTATCCAATTCGGCAAACGACTCGCCATTGATTTATTGACAAAAGGTTTGCGTTCACGAAGCTTTGCGCCGACGTAATCTTCGATAAATTCGAGATGTTTTTCGTTATAAGCCCAAAGCGTTTCGCTGCAACACGAAATTTCAAACCACAAAGGAAGCCGAAAATACCAATCGAAACCGCCGCCGACACCAATCTGTCCGCCTTTCCATTCGTCGCGGTAAACGCACGAAAAACAAACTAATTTTCGCTCGGCAAAAAGTTTTTCGTTCAACTTTTCAGAACCAATTTCGACTGCAAAAACTCGCGCTTTTCCCAAACATCGCGGACAAACGACTAAAAACTCGTCGCCGAATTCGTAAGTAAGTTCGCCGTTGTCGGAAAATCTTTCTTTGCTAATTGCTTCGTTCATTTTTCAATTAAACAAGCCGCGTGACCTAAAATCTTATCGCCGTCTTTCAAACTCGACGGCGTCGGTTTCCAATTATTTTCAAGCCGAAACCTCAACAATTTGTCTGCATCAGGATGAAAATTCCAAACGGCAACTGCCGTTACCGCGCCGAGTCAGGTCGTATCGTAAACCAAAAACAAATCTCTATACGGAATCACAACATCGTGCGTAAATTCATCTTGCGTAACGACTTCCGACACGATCTGCGGTAAGAAATCACCTTTCGTTTTTGTAGTTGCCCAAGTTAGAACTTGCCCCAAAGTTTTATGTTTCGCCAATTCTTTTTCGAGTTCGGCAAATTCTTTTTCAGGCAATTTTGCAAGATTAAAAAACTTCATTATTGAACGCTGATACAACGCAAAGCACCGACGGAAATTTCCTTTCGCGTCATCAAATCCAATCTTTTAGTTTGCAGCCAGCTTACGCCTAAACCTTGTTTTTTCCATTGTTTGGCTTGCGCACAATTTTTCAGCAAACCGTCTTTTTTCGACCATTGACGGTAATTCAAAAATTTGCCGTTCGTGATGTTCATCTCGTAACCGTCCCAGCCGGAAAATTCGGTCGTAAAAACGGTTTTGCCCGTTTTCAGATCGTAAATGTCCAAATCTGCGCCGTCGGGAAAAACATTTCGGCTGACGAAAAATAGATCGCCGAAAACTCCGCCGATTTCATTTCCTTCGACGTTTTTCAAACTCAGCAAAGAATCGGCAGGATTTTCGCAGTTTTTCTTT
>DAITPE010000677.1:0-2947 GCA_036833775.1 Pyrinomonadaceae bacterium
CATTATCAACTATCAATTATTTCAGAAGTTTTAGATCATCTTAAATTTGTTCGATTACTTAAAAACAAATAGTCGTCTGTATCTTCTGAAGAAGAACGATACAGACGACTCTCAAACGATTTTACCGTCAACAGTAAAATCCAAATCCGCTAATTCTTTCGGATCATTCCGACGGAAAAATGATACGGAAAGAAATCACTACGCGGACAAAAAAACCTTTATTTCGTTTTATTTAACGATCACGAAAAGCCTTGCCGCAAAAAACATAAAAATCCCTGCGCCGGACATTATAAAAATCAAACGCTTGTTGACTTCGCCCGTGATCCAATGCCAGCCGCCCGCGATCAAAGCAGCTATGCCGTAACCCAAAAAAGCGAAAAGTATCGCCAACATCGCATTGTCGGTTGACACGGAAGATTGCGGAAAATGCGGATTCGGCATCTTTCGGCTCTGTGCGATCGCCTGCATCGCAAAGACGATCACAGTAGCCATCGCGACGCTGACAATTACGCCGATGATCGTCAAAACCGCGCCGCCGATGCGAACTTTGCGCTGTTTTGTCCGAACGCGGTCGCACAAAAAACAAATATTTTCGACCAGATCGGTCTTACTTCCGCAAGCTTCGCACACGCCTTTCAATGGTTCCGTTACTGAAAAAATCGCCATAATTCTCCTAAAATATTCGGCAAACCGCGCCGTCGATTTATTTATAACGTCTTTTCGCAAACTATTTCCCCACCCATTCGGTAGAAAAAAAATTAAAAATCGAAACTCAAAAATCAAAAAAGTCAGCCGTTTTTTGTCCGACTGACTTTTTGCCGTAAAACTATACGTTTTTCCCCGCCTATTCGGGCGGTTTGATTTTTCTTCAACGCGAATACTGTTTCTGGATCGCATCGATCTTCCCGACGCGTTTTTTGTGTCTGTCTTCGGTCAGTTCGGTCGAAAGCCACGCTTCGACGATTTCTTTTATCTGGTCGAAATTGTTTTGTCCGCTTCCCAAAGTTAAAACATTTGCGCCGTTGTGTTCGCGTGAATTTTTCGCGAGCGCGACCGAATAACACGCCGCCGCACGCACGTTCGGAACTTTGTTTGCTGTCATCGCGCTGCCGATTCCCGCGCCATCGATGATGATTCCGACATCGACCGATCTTTCACCGACTGCTTTGGCAACGGCGTGTGCGAAATCGGGATAATCGACCGCATCTTTCGAATTCGTGCCGAAATCGCGGACTTGCAAACCTAGTTCGGCAAGAAAAGTTTTAAGTTTTTCCTTAAATTCAAAACCGCCGTGATCGCATCCGACCGCGACCGTTTGGACTTTCAACGAACCGCGCCGTGATTGTTTTTTGATGAGCTGAATATTCTTTTCACGGATCAAGTCATTTGCGAGCGGCGTAAGTTTCGCGTTTTCAGAAATGCGGAGTTTTGCGCCCGATTCGAGTCCGCGCAGATCGTCTTCGGTGATCAAACTTTTCGCCGATTCGTCGCGGTCGAATTCTTTTTCAGCCTTTTCCTTGAGCGAATTTACGACGACGTGTTTCGGGTAAATTTCTTCCTTTTTCGGCTCGTCTTCGAGCGGAACATTTGCCAAAACCTGCTTGACCAATTCACGAACGCGGTCGCGTGTATCTTTTTCCATATCTTGCAATGATTCGATTTCTTTCAATTTCGAGCTTTGAACTTTGAATTGAATATGTGTAAAAATATCACACAAATAAACGAAAAACTATGTCAACCGAATTTACCAATCCGAACTTAGAAGTTTTATATTCAGCCGAACAAATTGCCGCACGCGTAAAAGAACTCGGCGCACAAATTACAGAAGAATACGCGGGAAAAGAACTCGTTTTCATCGGTATTCTCAAAGGCTCGTGCATTTTTCTTTCAGACTTGATTCGCGCCGTCGATCTCAATTTATCGATCGATTTTATGGCGGTTTCGAGTTATAAAGATTCGACCGTTTCTTCGGGCGACGTGGAAATTTTGAAGGATTTGACGAATCCGATTCGCGGAAAAGACGTGATTATCTGCGAAGACATTGTCGATACGGGATTGACGCTGTTTCGTTTGACGGAAATGCTCGGCTCGCGCGGCGCAAATTCTTTGAAGATCGCGACGCTGCTCGATAAACCCGAACCGCGCATCAAAAAAGATTTGAAAATCGATTACTGCGGATTCCAGATTCCGAACAAATTCGTCGTCGGTTACGGACTCGATGCGGCAAATCGTTACCGCAATCTGCCGTTCATCGGAGTCGTGAAAAATCCGGCGGAAGCATAAATTTTATAAAAATGTAGAAAAGACCGTCCGTTCGTGTTGACGCAAGCGGCTTTTTTCCATATAATCTGATATTTTCGACTAGCGGACAAAAACTTGTCCGGCGCGAAAGGAGATAATACAACAAATGAGTTACGCAATTATCAGAACAGGCGGAAAACAATTTCCCGTAAGCGAAGGACAAACCTTGCGCGTGCCGACGATCGACAAGAAAGAAGGCGAAAAAGTTGACATCGAAACCTTGGTTTTAGGTGAAGGCAAAGACGCAAATTTCGGCGGCGCAACCGTTTCGGCAACTGTCGTTTCGCACGGACGCGGCGAAAAAGTTATTGTTTTCAAAAAGAAACGCCGTAAACAATACAAACGTAAACAAGGTCACCGTCAAGGTTACACGGAAATCAAAATTGAAAAAATCTAGGAGGATTTGCGATTTGCGATTTGCGATTTGCGATTGAATGATTTTCAATCCGAAATCCAAAATCCGAAATCCAAAATCAAGATATGGCACATAAGAAAGGTGTAGGTTCATCAAGAAACGGACGCGATTCACACTCGCAGCGATTGGGACTTAAAAAATTCGGCGGCGAGCACGTTCTCGGCGGAAACATTTTAGCGCGTCAACGCGGCACGAAATGGAAACCGGGCAAAAACGTCGGACGCGGTAAAG
>DAITPE010000678.1:0-2943 GCA_036833775.1 Pyrinomonadaceae bacterium
CCTTCGGCGGCATTTATCGTGATGTGAATTTGCGGGTTATGGCTGAAGGAATAACAAAGATCGAAAATGTATTTGCCAAACCAATCAATGTTCTCCAAAATGACCGTAGTTTACAAGTGCAGGTCTTTCTCGGATTGTTTACTCTTGCAGATACCATTTATGAAATTGACATTGAATTGCTTGACGGTGAAAAACTAATCGCAAAGCAAAATCAAAAATTTTTCCTTCCTTCACAAAAAGGAATGGTTTCTACAAACAAGGACATTAAGACGATTTCATCAACAAAACCCACTTTTACACTTGAAAATCTTAGCAATGTCGAACTTTGGGATATAAATAATCCGAAACTTTATAATGTTCGTGTAAAACTTACCGAAAGCGAGGAAATTGTCGATCATTACGAAACGCGCATCGGTTTTCGTGAAGCAAAATTTACCGAACAAGGTTTTATGCTAAACGGTAAAGTTTTGAAATTGCGCGGTTTGAACCGTCATCAGACATTTCCTTGGGTCGGGCAAGCAATGCCCGCGAGAGTTCAGAAACGCGATGCTTGGATTTTAAAACACGAACTCAAAACGAACATCGTCCGCACTTCGCATTATATGCAGTCGCCGCATTTTCTCGATGCTTGCGACGAATACGGGCTGCTCGTTTTGGAAGAAATTCCGGGTTGGCAGCACATCGGCGATAAAGCGTGGCAAGATTTGGCTGTGCGCGATGTTGAATCAATGGTCAAACGCGATTGGAATCATCCTTCGATAATTTTGTGGGGCGTTCGCATTAACGAATCAGGCGACAACACGGAATTTTACAAACGCACGAACGCCAAAGCGCACGAATTGGACGATTCGCGGCAAACGGGCGGAATTCGCAACAAATACGATTCGGAATTTCTCGAAGACGTTTTCACGATGAACGATTTTCGTTTTCCGCTGCGCCCGCCGCGTCATCCGCTTTACATCGTCACCGAACACAACGGACATATGTTTCCGACGAAGCGTTTCGACAATATGGAACGCATCCGCGAACACGTTCATCGTCACGCGCGTTTTCACGATCAGATAAATTCCGACGCGCAATATGCAGGTGGCTTGACGTGGTGCGCGTTTGATTACAACACGCATTCGTATTTCGGTTCGGGCGATAGAATTTGTTATCACGGCGTTTCGGACATTTTCCGTTTGCCGAAACCGGCGGCGGGATTTTACAAATCGCAATGCGAACCTTCGGAAGAAATTGTCATCGAACCCGCTTTCGATTGGGCAACCGGCGACGAAGGAGATTTTTTCAAAGAAGCTGTAATCTCGTCAAACTGCGAGAAATTAAAGGTTTATATGTCCGGCGAATTGATGGGCGAAGTCGAACCCGACCGCAAAACTTATCCGCATCTGAAATATCCGCCATTTGTCATCAATCTGAAACCGAAATTGATAGATAAATGGGGCGATCTGAAAATCGAAGGCTACATCGACGGAAAATTAGTCGGAACGAAAATGATGTCGGGTAAAGGCGTTGACCAAAAATTCATCGTCGAAGCCGACGACAAAGAAATAAACGCCGACGGAATCGATATGACGCGCGTCGTTTTCAAAGTTACGGACGAATTCGGAAACGTGCGCCCGTTTGCATTCGGCGCGATTCAGTTTTCGGTCGAAAACGGCGAAATAATCGGCGACAATCCGTTCCCGCTTCAAGGTGGTCAAGGGGCGATCTGGATAAAATCAACCGAGAAAAAAGGCGCAATTCGCCTTACTGCGAAACACGCCCGATTAGGTTCTAAAATTGTCGAGATTCAAGCCGTTTAATGCGGTTTGAATCTTAAATTTAATGACATCCGTCGTCTGATTTTGACTTAAAAATTTCGTCAAAACGGCTTCGATAATTTTGCGCAAAAGTTGTTACATTATCTTCTATCTTATTCAAAACAGGACAGTAATACTCTTTTTTGCTGATGCGGTCAAGCAAATAGTTCATCGCATTTGCTTCGCCGAAATATTCGCGCGTTTCAAAAATTTCGACCGGAGTTCCGCCGATCTGATTCACGATTTCCGTCAATCTTTCGTCTTTCGTATTGTAACCGTTTGAAAGCAGAATTTTGTTATAATCGGGAATCAATTTATTTTGCAGACGGAAAAGTTCGCCTTTTGTTTTCGATGTCAGATTGACGTGTCCGAATTCGTGTGCGAGTTTTGTCGCCGCGAGCGTCGTTCCGCTGATCTCGTCAGGCAGATTGAACGACGAGATCGAATTCATCACGGGAAAATATGCCGGATTCGGAAAACCTTTATCCAGTTTATTTCCAAGAGTTATGGTTGCGCCGACAAGCTCGCCGTTTTCATTCCATTTGTAATCGCCGGTTCCCGCACCTTGTTTTTCGTCGCTCGAAATTTTAATTACAAGCACGAAATTTTTGTTTTCGGCGTAAGCATTCCATTGATCTTTTCCAAATTCGGATGCAAGTAATTCGGATTTCCAACGATTGAATCTTTCCTTGAATTTCAATGGAATATCTTCACGAATCCCGCCGTCGGTCGGCGTTTCGACGACTTCGTATTTTTCGAGATTTATACCGATCGAGTGAAACGAATTTTCTGCAAACATTTGACTTTGCAGGTGAATTTTTGACGAAAAAACTTCTTTCGCCGTTAAAGAATTAACTGAAAAAACAATCCCAACTACGATCATCGTCAGCCGGAAAAAACGAGAAAAAAGAACTGTTTTCAACAAGATAGACCTCCTAAAATTTGACTTATACTTTGATTTTAATTAAATAAATGCAGTCGGCTCTCTAAAAATCAGAGGTCAAAAATGAATCCGACAAAAATCGGAGATATGAATTAAACCGACGAAAAATACTTCAAAATATTTAACAAAAATATAAAACTATTCTGCTAAAGTCAATGTTTTTCTTTTTTCTCGAAGTTTTCTGTCTTATAGGTTACT
>DAITPE010000679.1:0-2937 GCA_036833775.1 Pyrinomonadaceae bacterium
GCGCTGAAAAATTCGTGTCCGGCGATTTCCATATCCATCGTGCGCGTGTGGATTTTTTTCAGTTCGCTGCCGTCGGTGCGAATCGTCCAGATGCGATCGACTTTGTGCCAAGGTCCTTCGTGGCAAAACATCATCAAGGTCGGATCGGTCGGTGAAAATTGGACGTGATTGAGCCAATCGGTCGCGGCGTGAAAAGTTTTCACTTCGCCCGTTTTGATGTTGACCGTGTAAAGCGACATCGGGATTTTAGCCGCCAAACGGCGTTCCATCATTTCGCCTTTGCCGGGATAAGCATCTCGCGCAGGCTGCGGCGTCGGCGATGTTTGCGGTGAAGTTTGGGGTGTCGGTTGAGGTGATGCTTGAGGAACTCGCGGACGAAATTCTTCGGGCGTTTCGCCGGTGGTCATACTTCCGCCGAGAAGAGTTTCGTCGGAATTAACGGCAAAGCCCGAACCCGTCCGCAGTTTTGCATTTTTGACGATCTCGCGGGTCGCTTTCGTATCGATGTCGGTTTCAAAAACCGAATCGCCTTTCATATAAAAAACCTTACGAGTTTTCGCGCCGACAATCACGTTTCCCGTGCGACCTTTGACGATCTGTTCGATCTTTTTTGTTTTGAAATTATAAGTTGAAAGTCCTTTCGGCGTGGAAAAAACGAGCTTGTCGCCGTTTGCGGTGTAGCCGTTTTGATGAAAATAAAAACTTTGGCTTCCGTTTTCATCCGAAAGCCGCACGATCTTGTGTCCGGTTTCTTTATCGATCCATTCGCGCGGCAATTCTTTCGTTTGCGCGATGGCTGAAAAAGAAAGAAATATCAATAAAATTGCAGTTGAAAAATATCTCATAAACCCTCTGGAAAATAAAAATGGAACCCGAAATTCGTTACTTCAAATTTTCAAAAATTTAGAGTCTAATTTCGAGTTCCAAGTAAGTTTCGGACAGACTTTAGAAGAAAAGTCTGATGCCGAATTGAATATAACGCGGATTGTTGACAGCAAACAAAGTTCCGAAATTCGTATCGTATGTTTGACGCAGACGATACAGTTTCAGTCCTTCTAAAGTTCTGATGTCAAACGAGTTTGCCGTTCTGGTCGCAAAACCTTCGGGAAGCTGAATGCTGTAAAAATTCAGTGGAATCGCGCCGCTCGACAGACGATTATTGATCGTCAGATTTTGCACCGCGACCAAAGCCGGATCGGTTGCGCCCGTCGCCGCAGGTTGACCGTTTGCCGCCGCCCACGAATTGTATTCCGCAAGCGTGATCGGCGTTTCCGTCGGCAAAGTTCCGAATCCCGGCGGCGTATTTCCCGTGTTTACGAATCTGAAATTCGGATGATTGAACGCGTTGATCAGATCGATCCTGAAATTGATCTTACGCTTGCCTTCGTTGCTGATAAACGGCATCGGGAACGATTTTTGAAGCGAAAAATCGAAATATTCCTGCATCGGTGCGCGGACATCCAAAGTTCTCGGCGCATTGCCGAGCGAACCTTTTGCCGGACGTTTGAAAGCCGCCGGATTGATATAAGGTTCGCAACCCGCACCGATCGAACAACTGCTGCTGTAACGCGGATTTTTGAGCGAAACGCCCGGAACGAGATCGAGACGAACCGAACGATTTACGCCGCCGAGTCTGTTCGTGTCCGTAATGAACGGCAAGAACGGCTGACCGCCTTGCAGACGAACAACGCCTGAAGCCGTCCAACCGCCGACAATCGCATCGACGATCGCCGGCGCATCTTTAAAGAACCAGCCTTTTTTACCGAACGGCAAATCCCAGACGAATGTCGAACTGAAATTATGTTTGATGTCAAAGGTCGAAATTGCGCGGTCGATACTGCGCGGTGCGCCGTAATAAACTTGTCCGAGCGTACTTCCCGTAGTCAAAACTCTGACATCGGGACTTGCATCCGAAGCGTCGTCGATCGATTTTCCGTAGGTATAATTCGCTGTCAAGCTCAAACCGCTCGAAAGACGCTGACGAAGTTCGACATATCCTGCGTGACGAACGCTGTTTGCAGAAGGATCGAAGAAACGATTGAGCGTCGGAAATCCGAAATAAGGCGTGTTGATGCTGTTTCTCTGAATTCCAATAATCGCGCCAAGTGCATTTCTTCTGCCCAAAGGATCGGCAAACGTATTTTCCGCCGCGACATTATTGCCTTCCAACAACTCGACAAAACCCGTGTCGCGGGGATTGATGTTGACCAAAGGCATATAAAGATTCGTGCCTTTATTGCCGACATAAGCCACTTCGACAACCGTATTTTTCATTACTTCAAAAGCTAATGAAAGATTCCAGTTTTGACTATACGGAACTTGTCCCGATTCGTCGCCTGCATAAGCAAATCCCGGAACGCCGAGACTGTTCAAGGCAATAATTCCGTTAGAATTGATTCCGAGCGTTTGATCGAGCGATCCGCCACTTACGAACGGTGTATTTCCTGTCAAACGCACAGGCTGTGTCGAATCAGACGTTCCGCCGACTGTCGAACCGTTTGCAAGTGTCGAAACGGCTTGGAATCCGCCGAAATCAGGATTCGGGTTGCGGTTATTTCCGGTCAAAGGCGCGTGTGATATTCCGTATCCGCCGCGAACGACTGCGTTTCTTTCTTCCATGAAGTTCCAGAATTTCGGACTCCACGCAAAACCGAATCGCGGTTCGAATGCTTTATAATCGACTGGAACGAGATAACGCGAACGTCCGCCGCGTCCGGCAAATGCAAAGACCGGAATTTTTACCGATGTCGGAATATTTGCCACGATCGCATCGTATCCCGGCGAAGTGGTCGTAATTCCCAAACCGGTGATGATCGCGGTTCTCTGCGCCGCTGTTAAAGTTACAGTTTCAGCAAGATCGGGTCTGAAAGTTCCCTGCAAATTATTTTTCTCCGTGCGCGGGAATTGCAGCGCGTAACGGAAACCGAGATTGAGCGT
>DAITPE010000680.1:0-2932 GCA_036833775.1 Pyrinomonadaceae bacterium
ATCGTTTTTAACGAATTTCATCCGTTTTTATGGATTTTCATCCGTTTTTATGAATTTCCACTCGTTTGCGGCGATTTTCATCCGTTTTTGTAGATTTCCACTCGTTCGTTGACGAATTTCATCCGTTTTTGACGATTTTCACACGTTTTTCACGAATTTCATCCGTTTTTGACGATTTTCATTTTGTCCTCGTCGTTTTTTGTCTTCGCCGCCTTGTTTTCGACTGTTTCTTCGCGTTTTCCGCCCGCGCTTGCCAAAATTTCGTCCAATTCTTCGGCTTCGCGTTTGGCGATTCTTTTCTTTGTTTCCTCGATCTCTTCGGGTGTCATCGTTGCAAATGCTGTTTCCTGATACTTTTCAAAAAGATGCGGTTTCAGATGTTTATAAAACAGAAAAAGGCGATCCGAAGCGATTTCGGCGCGTTCAAAAGCCGCGTCGAGTTTTTTCTGATCGGGCTTTTTCCTTTCAACTTTGCCGTCTTCGGCAAAACAAGCCTGCAAATAACTGATCATTTTCGGCAACAGTTGATCGTTCATTCGGTCGAGATTTTCAATCTCAGCGCGTCTTTTCGGACGATCTTCGGGATTTAGAAGCCACAAATCCTGCTCGGCTTCATCGCGGATTTTAAGAATTCTTTCATATTCCGCTTCGGCTTCCTGAAAATCCTTATCCGTTTCGTAAGCTATGCGGTCAATGTCGAAAATGGCTTCGGTCAATTGAATTTGCGGATGTTTCAACGGTCTTTTTACGCGTCCGTTGGGATCGGCAAGAATGTTTTCGAGATCGTAAGATTCACGGTGCGCGACGAGTTCGTAAAACTCTTTTTTCGCAGCGGGCGTCATTTTTTTCAGAACGCTTTTTTCAAAAGCCGCAAAATCTTCGGGTTTGAAACGATGCTTGGCAACGATAAATGTCCGCTGCATATTTTCATAGATTCGTGCGAAAAGTTTTTCCTTGTGCTTTTCGTTCGATTGCTGTTTATCGTATTCTTCCGCGAGCTTCTGTTCCAGATTATTGAGCGATTTATCGAATTCACCCAAAGCGGCAAACGCTTCCGCTTTTTTTTCGGGCGGCAGAAAAGCGATTTCACGCTTATATTCTTCGCGCTCGTCGAGCAACTGCGTCAAGGTTTGCAGATTTTTGTTGTATTCGGCAGACATCGGATAAACTTTTTTCGCAGGTCTTGCCGCTTGCTGTTTCCTGAATGAGTCGCCGTTATTGCCGAGTGTTTTTTTCGCTTTAAGTTTATTTTTTAATCTGTTTTTCATCTTCCCTCCTCGAATTTACAAATAAAATTTTTACACTTAAATTTCCGAATTGATATTTTTTGATTCTCTTTTTACGACATGTTTTATTTGATCTTCTTCAAGCTTCCGTCGCCGCTGATCTTGCGCGAACCGATTTTTGCAACAGATTCGGCTTGCGAAAAGGCGCGTAAGAAATTTTCGCCCAAAACTTTGCGGATTTCGGTTTCGGTGTAGCCGCGTTTGAGCATTTCGTAAGTTACTAAAATCAAATCTTCCATGCCGTTCATTCCTTCGGGCAAAAACGGAACGCCGTCGAAATCCGAACCGAGACCGACGTAATCGATGCCGACCGTTTTTTTGATGTGGTCGATGTGATCGACGATGCGCGTATAAGGCGCGATGTAGATCGGATTTTCGTTTAAAAGTTTGCGTTCGGCTTCGTTAAAACCGTTCGGATCGTTTTTGTAAATTTCGCGCAAACCGTCGATCTGCGCCTTTAATTTCGCACTGCGTTCGTTTTCTTCCTTGTTCGTGCGTTCGTCCAGAAACGAAGGATAAAAATTGATCATAATTACGCCGCCGTTTTTTGCAACGCGTTTCAAAACGTCGTCGGGAACGTTTCGCGTATGATTGGAAACGCCGCGCGCGCCCGAATGCGAAGCGATGATCGGCGCGGTCGAAACGTCTAAAACGTCGTTCATAACTTTGTCCGAAACGTGCGAAATATCGACGAGCATTCCGAGTCGATTCATTTCTTTGACAACTTCCTTGCCGAAATCCGAAAGCCCGTTATTCTTGACTTCGCCGCGATGCGCGTCTGCCCAATCGTGCGAAACATTATGCGTCAAGGTCATATAGCGAATGCCCAAACGATAAAAATTGCGCAGCGCGTAGAGCGAATTTTCGATCACATATCCGCCTTCGATGCCCATCAAAGCGCAGACTTTATTTTGCTTTTTCGCCTGCCGAATCTCGGCGGCGGTCGTGCAAGCCGTTAATTGATTCGGGTGTTTTTCAATCTCGCGGTTCGTCGCGTCGATCAAATCCATCGCGCGGCGCATCTTTCCGCCTTTTTGATAATCCGTTCCCGAAACGTAGATCGAGAAAAATTCGCCCGTGATGCCGCTCGTCTTAAAACGTGCCAAATCCGTATGAAACGGATCGCCGTCCTTGTGAAATTTGCCGACCGTATTCGTGCTTAAATCTAAATCTTCATCGACCATCGGCGACGTAATATCGTTATGCCCGTCAATAATGATCGCTTTTTTATGAATCGATAAAGCCTTTTGCCAAAGTTTCGCATCGGCATCTTTCGGCATCGTTTGCGCCGAAATTTGTCCGATAAACGTAAAAATCACGCTAAAAAAGAGCAAAAAAGAAATTGTTTTTCTCATAATTTTAGAAAGAAATGAATTGTGTAACATTTTAACAGAAAACAGTTGTTTATTTCTAAGTTTTAGATTCCAAAGGCAAAGATTCATTTTTTCCAGCAATATTTTTCTTTTCGGCTCTAAGCTATTTTCAACCTTTGCCGATATGTGTTTACGGGATTGCGTATCTTTTTTATGGCATAACAGATGCAAATAAATGAACGGGCGTTTTTTATCATAATCGGTAAAAAGCTTATATAACAACGAATTACAGAACGGCGGGCGGGAAATTATTTAATTATTGCCGAATTTCGG
>DAITPE010000681.1:0-2931 GCA_036833775.1 Pyrinomonadaceae bacterium
TGTAACTATTTTTTTCCAAATGGATTTTCGCGGGAAATTAATGATAAAAACAACCAAAGAAATCGCCGCAGCACGAAGCATTTCAAATGAATTCGAGGTCAAAATCGATATTATCAAACCGATCACGGCAACTATTTCAGCCATTGCCGCAAGCAGGATCGAATTGTATAACAGCGTCTTCAATAAACCTGAAATACCTTTTAACAATGCCGTATCACGCAATCTTTCCCACCGATACAACATTCGGCGAATGATAAATGTTCCGACCGCAAAAAATAATGCGGCAACCCACAGAGTCATTCGCGTTTTATCCGAAATTTGCGAACCATTTTCAGGTTTTACCAATAAAAATGCTAACGCAACAAACACAAAAAGAGTTGCAATTTGTGCAAAAATAAGAAAAGCGGCAGTTCGATACCGCTTTTCCATTTCATTGTTGATCTCGGCGGAAATTTCCGTCATTTAGTTACTTTTCTTGTGTTTTTGGTTCAGTAGGTTCGGGCTGTTTCTGCGAAATGATCGTTGTCAAAGCTTTCGGAATCTGCGAAGAATCGATCGTTCCTTCGTTTTTAATAACTTGATCGATCAACTCAAACTTTGTTTTATCAAAATCTTTCGTCATCAAAACACCGTCTTTATCGATCGTCATCGGATAAACTCCGAATAATTGATTTTTGAAATTCTGAATGAATGAAACGTCTTCGGGCGGTAGAATTTTCGTTCTTTCAGGATTTGCCGCCGGAACTTCGGCACCGAGAAGTTCTAATTGCTCTTTCGATTTTTCGACATAATTGCTGTTCGGATAATCACGCACGATTTTTTGGAAATATTTCGCCGCTTCATCAGTTTCTTCTTCCTGCACATAAGTTACGGCAAGTTTATAAAGGGCTTCGTCCATAAAGTTGAAATTCGGATATTTGTCTAAAATCTCACGATAACGCGATTGCGCGCCTTTCAAACCGCTTTTCCCTTGCTGAACGGAAAGATTGTAGTAATAATTCGCGATGTAAAGATTATGAAGTCCGAGATTGTCTTGAACTTGGCTCAGACGAAGTTCGACATCTTTTTTGAAAAGCGAATTGGGATATTGCTGAAGCAAAGCTTTCAGACGTTGTTCGGCAACTTTTGCGCGTGTCGAATCACGATCGGGCAAACCGATTTGACGCATTTGCGATTCGGCGATTTTCAATAAAACGCGGTCGGCAAGCGGATGCGTCGGGAAAAACGTCAGCCAATCTTGATAAGCTCCGGCGGCTTGGATCAGCGAACTCGTGCCGCCTTCGAGATAAAATGAATCGGCAACCGCGAGTTTTGCCATCGGCAAATACGGCGAATCGGGATAAGTCGTAATGATCGTTTGGAAAAGAAGACGACCGACATCGAAGTTGCTTTTGCGAATTTCACGCGTTGCGACGATAAAAAGTTCCTTGTCGCGTCCGGGCGTAACAGTTCCGATAAGTTCGTCATATTCGTCATTTTCACCGCCGCCGAAAATGCCTAAAAACTTTTTCTTCTTCTTGATCTCACGCGGTTTGCCGACATCCGAATTAGGATTTGCCCGCGCCGAAGCCGTTTCGACCAAAGCGGTGTCGGCACGCTTCAAAAGGTCGGCAGTTGCTTCTTCATACTGCTCGACATCGGAAATTTCGTATTTTTCGGAGCGTTCGATCTTGCCGCGCAAACCATTAATATCAGATTGAAGCGTGGATGCTTCTTTTTCCAAACCGCGCAATCTTCCGAGCGGCGTATTCAGATCGTTTTTGTCTTCTTTTTTTGATTTATCGCCTTTATTTTCATCGCTCAAAACGGAAGCCGCGCTCGACAGCGAACGCCGTAACTGTTCCAGTCTCGTGCGTAAAACTTCAAGACGCTGAAGCGGCGTTCCATCGCTCGATTTTTGCTGTCCGTTGACCGCAAATGCCGAAACGAGCAATGCCGTTAAAATAAAGAAAATCAATCTATTTTTCCCTAACCACATAAAACCTCAAATTTTTGAAAGCAATTTAGATTTCGGAACAATTCAAAAAACTATGCCCAAACTGTTCCTTTTTCAAGCAATTCTTTAACCGATTCAGCCGGATTTCCCTTTCCGAAAACTGCCGAACCCGCAACGATTATTTCTGCGCCTGCTTCGACGATTTCGTGAATATTCGCCGCATCGATTCCACCGTCAATTTCAATTTTGGTCGAAAGTCCGCGTTCTGCGATCATTCGTTTCAATCTTTTTAATTTGTCTAACGAAGTCGGAATGAATTTCTGTCCGCCAAAGCCCGGATTTACCGACATCAACAAAATAAAATCGGCATACGGCAAGGCTTCTTCCAATGAAACCAAAGGAGTTGCGGGATTTATCGCAATTCCCGCTTTTCCGCCCGCTTCACGAATCGCCGTCAAAGTTCGCTGCAAATGAACGTCGGCTTCGACGTGAACCGAAACCATATCGGCTCCGGCTTTGACGAATTCGACCGCGTATTTGCTTGGTTCGACGATCATCAAATGACAATCGATCGTCATTTTCGTAAATTTTCTGACCGATTTCAAAACCGGAATTCCGACCGTCAAATTCGGCACGAATCTGCCGTCCATCACGTCGAAATGCAAAACCGTTGCGCCGCCTTTTTCGATCTCGGCGATTTCTTTGCCCAAACGCGTAAAATCAGCCGAAAGAATCGAAGGTGCTATTTCAAACATTGCTTGATTTTCCTCTAACTTTGTTGCCGAAAACCTTTTCACGGTTGCTTAAACCTCAAGGTTTCGGTGTCGTTCGCGGACGAACATCACCGCCGGCAGGAGTTTTCGGCGTTGTCGTCGCTGCCGGAGTTTTTGCGGGAGTCGTCGTCGAACCGGAATTTTTATTTCCCTTGTCAGTCGAAGTTTCCGAACCGCCCGAATTTGAATTGCCCGAAGATTCGGAATTGCTGTTTGAATTCG
>DAITPE010000682.1:0-2925 GCA_036833775.1 Pyrinomonadaceae bacterium
GAAACTTCGCATCCGCCTGTTTTTTATTTTCCGCCCGAAGATGTCAAAACGGAATTTTTGACCGTAGCGGGCGGTTCTTCGTTTTGCGAATGGAAAGGTCGCGCGGGTTATTATGACTTGAAGATCGGCGAAAAGCTCGTCGAAAATGCGGCTTGGTTTTATCCGCATCCGACCGAACGGTTTGCCGCGATTAAAGATTTTATTGCGTTTTATCCTTCTAAGATGGATGCGTGTTTTGTTGACGATGAACTCGTGCAGGCGCAGGAAGGAGATTTTTACGGCGGTTGGATAACTTCGGAAATTGTCGGACCTTTTAAGGGCGGCGCGGGAACTTGGGGCTGGTAACAATTCGGCTGAAGATCGGGCTGAATTTCGTGCATTAAATTTCAAATAAATAAATGAACATATCAATTAATCGGCGGGATTTTATCAAAGCGGGGATCACGGCGGCGGCGTTTTCGGGTTTGGGATTCAAATCTAATCAGCAAAAGCGCGTGATCGTTCTCGGCGGCGGACTTTCGGGGCTTTCGGCGGCGTTGGATTTGGTCAACGCGGGTTTTGACGTGACGATTCTCGAAGCGCGTTCGCGTCCGGGCGGCAGAGTTTTTACGATGCGCGAACCTTTTTCCGACGGACTTTACGCCGAAGCAGGCGCGGCGCGGATTCAGGACACGCACGAATGGACTTTGAAATACGTCAAACAGTTTAACTTGACGCTCGACCCGTTTTTCCCGACCGAAGGCGCGTTTGTCACATACATCAGAGGAAAAAGAATCGTTTCGCCGTTTCCGAAACGTCCCGACATTCCAGATTTGCCGCTCGATTTTTCCGAAGCTGAAAAGAAACTCGGACTTTTTCCAAGCCAAGGCAAATATCTTTTTTCGCAACTTTCCGCGCTCGGCGACGGCGTAAATATCGATTGGAATGCTGATGTTATCAAACAATTGGAATTGTCTTTGCCCGATTATTTGAAAAAACAAGGCGCGTCTGACGCGCTGATTCAAATGATCGGATTCGGTCACGATCTGAGCGCAATGTCCGCGCTGATGATGCTGCGCGATGCCGCACTCGGCGCGAAAACGAAAGTTTTTTACAAAATTCGCGGCGGAAACGATCTGTTGCCGAAAGCGTTTGCGGCAAAATTGAGCGACAAGATCGAATACGGCGCACAGGTTCAAAAGATCGAACAAAACGAAGGCGAAGTCCGCGCACATTTTTTACGCGCCGACAAAATGCACACGGTGACGGGCGATTATTTGATTTGCACACTTCCTTTGCCCGTGATGCGCCGCGTCGAAGTTACGCCGCTTCTCTCCGCGCAAAAGCGCGACGCGATCAATGAGATCGAGTATTTTTCGATGGCTCGCGTGCATCTGCAATCGAAAAAGCGTTTCTGGACAGAACGCGGCGAAAACGGTTTTGCAAGTTCGGACGATCCTTTGGACGTTTGGGATTACACGCGCAATCAACCGGGAACGCGCGGAATTTTGGGAACTTATATCAGCGGTCGAATGGGTGCGCGAATCGCGTTTCAAACGCCCGCCGAACGCGAAGACACGATTCTCGAAATGATGGAGCGAATTCATCCCGGAATCCGCGAAAATTTTGAAGTCAGCGGCTCGCACGCGTGGCTGACCGATCCTTGGAGTATGGGCGCGGGCGCGGAATTTCGCGCCGGACAAATGTCGCGATTCGAGCCGTATCTCGCCGTTCCCGAAGGCAGAATCCATTTCGCAGGCGATCACACATCGCCTTGGAACGGCTGGATGAACGGCGCGATTCAATCGGGCGAACGAGTTGCGAATGAGATTAAGGCGCGTAAATAATCATTTTATAAAGGTCGATATTACGCCGCTTTTTACGAGTTTTCGCTGATTTTTAAGAATTCTTTTATTGCCAAGACAGTTGGTTAAGTCTTTTTTAGTCAGCGTTGAGTAGTCAAAGAGTCAAGCTTGAGTATATTTTAGTCATCGATGACTAAAATATACTCAACCGAGACTGAAATTTACTCATCGATGAGTCTTTTTGTGTCATGCTTGAGTATATTCTTAGTCTCGCTTGAGTATTTTTATGTCTCGCGAGACTCGTTTTATGTCATCGATGAGTCTTTTTATATGAAGGTTGAGTAAAAAAGAGTCACGGTTGAGTCTTTTTTACTCAAAACATCGACTAATCTGCCGAAAAGAAACAAAATCGTAAGCGAATCGTAAAATATTCGTTTTTTATTTTATTTCTTGAGGAATTATTTTTATGAAATTGAAAGTTTTACTGTTTATTTTGCTCTTTTCGAGCATTTCGGCTTTCGCACAGTCGAAAGAAGATGCGGCTTTGAAAACCTTGATTGGTCAAATGACCGAAGCTCAACAGAATTATAAACCCGACGCACTCGACAAGCTTTTGACGGCTGATTACATCGAAATTTCGCCCGTCGGCGAATTCGATCCGCGCGAAAAGGTTCTCGGATTTTACAAACCTGAACTCAAACCGCCAGCCGATAAAATGTCCGCCAAAGTTTCGACCGACGAATTTTCGATCCGCGTTTACGATAAGCTAGCCGTCGTCATCGTGCGTCTGAATTACGAGATCACGAGCGAAGGCAAACCACTGCCGCCGCGCAGCATTCGCGCCACTTTCGTCTGCAAAAAAGACGGTAAAGATTGGAAGATCGCCTCGGCACAATACACCGGAATCCGCCAAGCACAGCCGCCGAAATCATAAAAACATTTGAACGCAGATTGGGCAGATTGGGCAGATTAACGCGGATTTTATAAATAAAATTATCCTGTTAATCAGCTTGATCTGCCCAATTCGCGTTCCAAATTCCAATTTCGAGTTTCATAATGCTAAAATTTTCAAATCGTTATGAAACAAACTTTTTCCCAAGAGAAATTAGCCGAAATTTGCACGAAACTGCAAAAAGAGGAA
>DAITPE010000683.1:0-2911 GCA_036833775.1 Pyrinomonadaceae bacterium
CGGATGAACGATAATTTTTTCCTTCTTTAATCAAAACATTAGTTGCGTCCAAAATGATTTCTGCCTTTACTCGCGAAAATGTAGAATCATAAGATGTCGTTTCAACACTAATTACCTTGAGCGGAAATTCATTGATTTGTTTTAACAAATTCTCATATTTTGCTTTTTCACTTTTTCCTAAATCTATGGCTTTTTGCGTATATTCAACTAAATCCAAATCAATCAGATCACTTTGAGGAACAATTTGGCTTGCCGAATAGCTTTTTTCATACTCTTTTTTAAGCCATTCGATTTCTTTGTCTGTGCGTTGCTTATTGTATGGGCGTTTGAAGTGTAAACCTGAATCAGAACTTACCAATTCCCAACTTGAATCTTTTATCCATTCAAGTGATGCAGGTCCGTAAAAAACTGTCCCTGAAGTTAAATAATTGTAGGTTCGCATTTCAAAAGGAAATCTGTCATCAGTTTGTATCTTTTCCAAATCGTATATTAATAAAATTTCCCAATTAATCTCGTCAGATTTTTTTGAAGTCTGGGCAGATAAAAAAGAAAAGCACAAAAGCGTGAAAAACGCCGCGAAAAGAAGATTTTTCAACATAGATTTCCTCGTAAGATTTTAGATTTCGATACTACAATCCGTTTTCACGCTTTTGTGTTTGATTGGTTGCAATTCTTATTGCTTATCTCTAAATTTATCCATCGCATCAACCAGTGCAGACGTGATTCCTTTTTCGGAAACGGAATGTCCGGCGTCGGCGACGACGATGAATTCGGCTTCGGGAAAAGCACGGTGCAAATCCCACGCAGATGTCATCGGGCAAACTACGTCGTAGCGACCTTGGACGATGACGGTCGGAATGTGGCGGATTTTATCGACGTTTTCGAGCAGATAATTTTCCGACGGGAAAAACGAATTGTTCATAAAATAATGACATTCGATACGCGCCAAAGATAAAGCTTCGTGTTCGCCTTCCCAATGATTCATCAAATCTTCGCTCGGATAAAGTTTCGAGGTCGAACCTTCCCAAACACTCCACGCGCGCGCTGCCGACAGGCGCGTTTTTTCGTCGTCGCTCGTCAGGCGATTGTAATAAGCGGTCATAAAATCGCCGCGTTCTTCAAACGGAATTTCGTCGCGGTAGCGTTCCCAAAAATCGGGAAAAATCTCGCTCGCGCCGTATTGATAAAACCATAAAAGTTCTTTGCGGCGCGTTAAGAAAATCCCGCGCAAAATTAATCCTAAACAACGGTCGGGATGCGTTTCGGCATACGCCAAACTCAAAGTGCTGCCCCACGAACCGCCGAAAACGAACCATTTTTCGATGCCGAATTTTTCGCGCAAAGCTTCGATGTCGTGAATCAAATCCCACGTTGTATTTTCACGCAATTCGGCGTGCGGCGTAGATTTTCCCGAACCGCGCTGGTCGAACAAAACGATGTGATAATGCGCGGGATCGAAATATTGGCGATACATCGGGATCAAGCCGCCGCCCGGACCGCCGTGCAGAAAAACGACCGGAACGCCGTCGGGATTTCCGGCGCGTTCGTAATAAATTTCGTGAATATCGGAAACTTTCAACATTCCCGAATCAAACGGTTCAATCTCAGGATAAAGTGTTTTCATAATTGCGAATGATACTAGATATTTTTAATTCAACCAAAAGAAATAATCGGTAATTCGTCGGAACGCCTGCGCCCTCGCAGGCATTGAGCGCAAAAGCGCGAACATTACGTTTAGCATTTCACGGTTCAAGAAGTTTAATTTGCTACACCGTTCTTCAAACGCCGTTTGCCTGCGAGGGCGCAGGCGTTCCGACGGGAATCTACGGCAAAACCTTGTAGGTTAAAACGCGCAGACTTTCCTGTAAAAAGAGCGCAAATTCGCCGCGCGTGATGATGCGGTCGTTTGACGCATCTTTTTCAAAATTGACGGAAACGGCTTCTTCGCCGAAGATCGCCGTCCACAGATCGATCAATTCGTTATTGGTCAGCGGCAGATTTCCCTGAAATTTGTTTTGCGCGTCGAGCAGGGAAATGTCGTATTTCGTCAGCAAAATCTTGACCGATTCGCTGTAAGGCTGTTTAGCGTCGAATTCGACGATCTTTTCGGGCGAATTTATCGCCTGCGGATTGAGCGGCGCAAACAAATTTATCTGACGCGGAACTTTTCCCGCCACCCGCGCGCGTTCCGACAAAAGATCGAGCGTCAAACGCAGCGAATGTGCAAAATCTCCGCGCGAAACGGGCGCATCGGCGTGAAATTTTTTGTCGGCAAAACCGTATGCGAGCTTGTAGTTTTCGACGAGATCGAGCAGCGTTTCAAAATATTCGGAATCCTTTGAAATGTCCGTCAAATCTTCGATCTTCGCGGGCGTAAAATATGAATCGGTGAAAGGATACGGCAGAAAATTGTAAACGATCACGCCCGAAATTTTTGCTTCCGCGCCATCGCAGACGGTCGGCGAAAACTTTGCTTTCAGAGCCGCCGCAACCGCCGAACCTTGCAAGATCGTGTTTCCCGAAACTTTTTCGACTTCGGTAACTTTTCCTTTTTCGTCGATCTTGACGACGACTTCGACCGTTCCGCCGATGTATGCTTTTTTCGCGTCGTCGGGGTAATCGGGCTTCGGATTATTGATTATTTTTCCCAACACGAGCGTTTTGCAAGTTTTCGTGATGCTTTCGGGCGAAGTTTTCGGCACGACCTGAACTTCGGCTTTCTTTTGCGCCTGCAAGTTTGAAATTGTCAGCAAGACGAGCAAAACGACGCTCGTCACGGCGGTAATTCTTGGCATTTGTTTTTTTAGAAAAAAAGTTTCGAACGCGCAAGGATTATAGCAGAAATTTTTACTAAAATGTCAGTAGCCCGCGCGTGAGCAAGGGCTTGATACATATTTAACCCTTGCTTACG
>DAITPE010000684.1:0-2903 GCA_036833775.1 Pyrinomonadaceae bacterium
TTCATCCGAGTTAATTACGAATTACGAATTACGAATTACGAATTTGTTTTCTGCCTGCGTTTCGATTTTGCCGATTTATCTTGAAAGATCGGGTTATCAAAATTCTAAATTCTGCATTCTAAATTATCATCCGTAAAAACCGATGTTTGTTTCATTCGAGATTAATTTAGAATGTAGAATTTAGAATTTAGAATTACTTTCCTTTCGCTTTTCGCAGTTAAAATTTGAAAGCGCGTTTAGAGTACCTTTATTAGAAGGCTTCTCCGCTGCGAAAAGCCGCCTGAAGGCGGGACTCTAAACTTTCATTTTATTTTGCTCGATCGCTTAAAATGCTTGCCAATCCGCTGAATTTTTTATAAATCAGACACGATTTCAAAGGCTTCAAAGACGAATGAAGGCTCTTCCGTCGTCAATGAAGCCTCTGCAAACATCAATGAAGAGTCTTCCGTCGTCAATGAAGAGTCTTCATTCGTTAATGAAGACCTTGCAAACGTCATTGAAGAGTCTTCATTGGTCATTGAAGACATTGAAATCGTCTTTGAAGAGTCTTCATTGATCTCTGAAGAGTCTTCCGTCGCCTTTGAAGCCTTTGAAATCGTCTTTGAAGACTCTGCAAACGCGTTTGCAAACATTGAAATCGCGTTTGCAGACACTGTAAACGCGTTTGCAGACACTGTAAACGCGTTTGCAGACACTGTAAACGCGTTTGCAGACACTGTAAACGCATTCGCAGACCTTGTTTTTGCATTTACAGACCTTGTAAATGCGTTTGCAGACCTTGCGAACGCAAAAACAGACCTTGTAAACGCGTTCGCAGACTCTGTTTTTGCGTTTGCAGAGCTTGTTTTTGCGTTCGCAGACTCTGTTTTTGCGTTTACAGACTCTGTTTTTGCGTTCGCAAGGTCTGCAAAGACGTTTGTAAATCCTTTCTTTTCGCCATAAAAAAGTGCAGAGTTCTTATTTTGTCAGGCTTTACCATTAAGAAAAGCCTTTCAAAGAATGAACTCTGCACTTTTTTTGAATTTTATTTTATGCCGCCGCTTTTAACGATTGGTCATATATTTGAACGCCATCGAAGCAATGTCATCCATCGCCGAACCGTCGCCGTCGCTGTCGAGCATTCTTTCCAGAAAACTTCCCTGCGGTGCTTGCTGAATCTGCTGCTGCTGACCGCCGAGCCAATTCTGCAAACCGCCCGCGTCCAAGTTTTGTTCCTGCTTTTGCTTGCCGAGATAGCTCATCACGATCGGCGCGAGAAACATCAAAATCTGCGCGACTTGCCCGATGTTCAAACCCGATTGCTGGCTGACCTGCTGCGTCACGTTTCCCTGATTTCCGCCGAAAATGTGACCGAGAATGCCGCCCGCATCAGCCTGTCGCGGCGGCGGCGCGGCTTGCTGTCCGCCGAAGATCATTCCCGCGAGTCCGCCGAGATTTCCCAAAAGACTTCCGTCGTGGTCGCGTTCGAGCGCACTGTTCAGATTTTCCGCGCCTTGCGGTGTCGAAGCATTGTTCGCCAATCCGTTCAAGATCATCGGCAAAGCCATCTGGATCGCCGAATTGACCGCCGAATGATCCGCGCCGATATTCTGGCTGATCTGGTCAACCGCCTGATTTCCCTGTTCCTGTCCTAACAAATCCTGTAAAGAAAACATACTTTTTCCTCCTGAAATATCAAATAAAAATTGGGGCTGTTTGCTGATAATAACAGAAATTCGATTTTTTGTCGTATTTATTTTCCGTTTTTAAATTTCAATTTATCAGCCTTTAAATGTTAATTTTTGAAAAGATTTCAACATTCCCGAAAACGATCATAATGCCTTTAAAGTTAAACCAAATTTTTCGAATCTTTTTGTTATGCGGCTTACTTTTTCTAAGTTTTTCCTGCAATAAAGAAACCGCCGAACGCAAACCCTGGACAAAAGTGCGAACCGTCGCGGGTTTGTCCGACAAATTCGGCGAGCCGTTCGGCGTGGCAGTCAAGACGGACGAAGTTTACGTTTCCGACGGCGAAAAAAATACGATCTTCAAAGCCGCCAAAGACGGAAAATTAACCGTTTTGACCGACAAGCTCGACACTCCTTCGCAGATTGCCTTCGACAAGAACGGTGATTTGATCGTTGCCGATACGGGTTCGCACACGATCAAAAAAGTTAAGCCAAACGGTGAGATCGAATTAGTTGCAGGCATCGAAAACACGCAGGGTTTCCAAGACGGAAACGCGAAAGCCGCGCTTTTCAATGCACCGATCGGCGTGGCAATTGCGGAAGAAAAAATCTACGTCGCCGACACTTACAACGACCGCATCCGCGTCATCGAAAACGGAACGGTTTCGACGCTCGCGGGCGGCAAGCAAGGTTTCGGCGAAGGCGTCGGAAATTCCGCGCAGTTCGATACGCCTTGCGGTTTGGCAATTTCCAAAGACGGTAGAATTTTGGTCGCAGATTCGGGAAATCGGCGCGTGCGCGTCGTCGAAACGAACGGCGCAACGTGGACTTTGACGGGAAACGGCAACGAAGATTGGAAAGACGGAAAGCTTTCGGACGCGGTTTTCGTGCGCCCGACCGCGATCACAATTTCTGATTCGGGCGCAATTTTCGTGACCGACGGCAACGCGATCCGCTCGATCGGCGCGAGAAGTTTTCCGCTCGTCGAAACCGTTTCAAACGATTGGCGCGGTTTTGCAGACGGCGAACTTCTGCGTGCAAAATTCAATCGTCCGAGCGGTTTGGCTTTTGATTCAAGCGGAAATTTGTTCGTCGCCGACAGCGAAAATCAAGTTTTAAGAGTTTATTCGAGCGAAGAATTCGGCAAAGAAATCACCGCCGAAGACAAACAAAACTTGCGTTTCAAACCCGAGGAGTTTCGCAAAGCCGCGCCGCCGCGTTGGACTTACGATCCGC
>DAITPE010000685.1:0-2898 GCA_036833775.1 Pyrinomonadaceae bacterium
TTGCCGAGGGTGATTTTGCGGATTCGGTTGAATATAAGTCGGGATCGTGCCTGACGGATTACTCGGATAAATCTGTGGATTACCGAAACCGTCGGGAAAACCGTTGTTATTCGGTCTGCCTGCGCCCGGATTTGTTCCCGTGCCGCCTTGCTGTCCCGGCGCAGGGCGATAAAGCGGAAGTTTGTGTTTAAAGCCGAGACTGACATCTTCAAAAACCGTTTCGGCTGCCGAAATGCTGACAAGTCTGAAACGTCCGCCGACAACGTCGTTCAAACGTGCGCCGATCGGATTCACATTCGTTTTGTTCGGCTCGGTAAAATACGCCGTATCGTTATTGTAGCGTTTTCGCGCGATCATTCCGATATATTGAAACTGCGGGCGCGGCGGTGCTTGAACGGTAATATTGATCGGGTCTGAATAAAGTTTTCCGTCAGGCGTGCGAACGATGATCTGGCGCGGACCTTCGCCGGAAATAAAGTTTGCGGGAATATCGGCGATCAATTTCTGCGCGCTGACAAAAGTTGTCGGCATTTCGCTTCCGTTAAAAATGATCCGCATTTCGGGTGTAAATTTGTCGCCGTTGACTTCCAAACGAAAACCTTTTCCGCCTGCATAAACACTTTGCGGCATAACGAAACCGACCGGAATCGGCGCAGGTTCGGGAGGTTTTGGTGTCGGCAGCGTCGGCGGCACGAAAATCGGAGTCGGAGTCGGTGAATAAGGTGTCGGCGGCGGCGGTTCGACGAAAGAAAAAATATTTCTTCCGACAGCCGCCGAATCGGAATATCCGCCATTAAAAACGACCGGTGTATTGACGTATTCGAGAAACATATCTTCCTGCGAAGGAAGTTTCAGTTCGTCGTTATTTGCTCTCACGGTTGCCGACGGTTTCGGGGTCGGTGAAGATTTTACCGTGACGGTCGGTTTACTGCTGAAAATGCTTCCGCCGAATGCGAACCAGAGCGCGAAAACCGCCATTATGCCCAGCACGATCGCGGCGATGAGCTTGTTTCTTTCGGTTGGAGTTTTGCCTTCAAAAAGTTTCATTTACTTCTAAAATTTACTGAGCGGTCGTTTCGTTTTCCGGCGCAAGCGGAACAAAATTCGGACGGCGGAAATATGCCGCCATTTCAAGACGCAGGCTGACGGTTTCGCCGTGTATTTTTCCACGTGCGGCTTTTTTCGTTTGAACGGGCTGATTTTGTATTCCGCCTGCCGGAATCAAACCTGCGGTCGGAATTCCGTTTGGATTTACGTTCGGCGGATTTTGTACGCCGTTATTTGCCTGCTGCGGCTGATCTTTTTGATTTTGTTTTTCGTTGCCTTTCGTTTCCGAAGGTTCGAGTTCGATCGCGCTGATCACGACGAATTGATCTGTTCGCTCGATTTCACTGATAAAACGACGCAGATTTTGATACGAACCTTCGAGCGTCATCGTCACGTATTCGCCGGGGAAAATGCTTTGAAATTTCGATCTGCCGCTGTTTCCCTCCGAAGATTGATTGTTTTTTCCGTCAGCGATTTCGAGCGGAATATAATCAGGTCCGGTCGTGTTTACCAAACCGTATGCACCGATCAAACCGTTGATTCTTTGATAAAGCGACGATCTGCCGTTGACCGAAACGGGTAAAAATCTCGTTTCAAAATCGGTCACGCTCGAGACGAGTTTGGCGACTTTTTCTTCGGTCGATCTTTCATCGCCGAATTTGGCTTTGGCAGAAGTCAATTCGCTTTCCAAACGGTCGCGTTCGGCGCGGTTTTTCTCGACTTCTTTTTTTGCAGGAAGCACGAAAAAGACGAAAAACAGAACGACTGCAAGAATCGCCAGCATCGAAACCGCAACCGTCGCGATTTCCATTTGTCCCCACATTCCCGCATAAACTTTGCGCGGACGATTTTTCGGAACGATGTCGATCTGCGGTTGTTTTTCGATTACGACGGTTTCTTTGTCGGTCAACAAAACAGTGCGGTCGGTTTCTTCGACAACGACTGCGTTGTCGTGCGTTGCGCCGTAATCATTGACGACGATTTGCGGTTCTTCATTCGTTTGATTTTCCGACGGATTCGGATCGAGATTTTCGTCTTTCATTATTGATTTCCTCCTTGTCCGTTTTGCGCGACATCGACCTGCGGCGTTTGTGGCGCATAAGTGTAAGTCGGCGTGTAGATCAAACTAAAAGTGTATTCCGTGTATGAAAAATGTCCGCTGTCATTTCGATCCTGACCGCGCAGTTCGACGCGGAAAATGCCCGAATTATTCATATTCGCGATCATTGCATCGACATTTTGATAATTACTGCTGAGAACCGAAAATTCGAGTTCGGCGCGAATTCGGTCGCCGTCTTTGTAAACATTTTCGACGCTGATGCGCGACGCGCTGACGCTGCCGGGCAAAACTCTTTCGAGATCATTGAAAAGACGCGACCAACCGAAAGTTTTATTTGCGATAAGTTTATGTGCGCCGATCAAGAGTGCGCGCTGTTCGGGCGATAATTCCTGTTGAACTTTCTCGCCGTTGTTTTTCAGTTCGGCAATTTGCGTGTTCATTTCTTTGATCTGCGTTTTGGCGCGTTCGTTTTGATCTCTTGCATCGCGCATTTGAGCAAAACTCAAAACCACGCCTGCAACCGCCAACGCCAATAAAAACATTGACAGCACGTAAGGCAGAGTCCGATTTCGGAAAGGTTTGCTGGAAAGATTTAATTTTGTAATCACGTTATTTATAGATTGCTCACGATTCGCGTCAGTTGTCCGGCATTAGACAAAAACGGTAAAAATGACGAAAACTTTCATTTTGAAAGCAAGGGCAAGTTTACCAATGAAAACGGTAACGGGCAACCGCGCGAACGGCAGATAAACAAATGCTTTCACGTAGTTAGAAAAGGAAAAGTTGCAAAA
>DAITPE010000686.1:0-2883 GCA_036833775.1 Pyrinomonadaceae bacterium
CAAGAATTTTTCAAAATCGACATTGGCGAAGGCGTGACGCTCGACGGTTGGATGCTGAAACCGCCTGCGTTTGATCCGAATAAAAAATATCCGGTTTTGTTTTACGTTTATGGCGAGCCTGCCGCGCAAACGGTTACAGATTCTTGGAATGACACCGATTATTTGTGGCATACAATGCTTTCACAACAAGGCTATATCGTTGTCAGCGTTGATAATCGCGGAACTCCTGCGCCGCGTGGGAAAGCGTGGCGAAAAAGCATTTATCGCAGAATCGGTGACTTAAATGCCGCCGATCAAGCGAATGCGGTGAAAGCGATTCTGGCGAAAAATTCGTTTATTGATTCTGAAAGAGTCGGAATCTGGGGCTGGAGCGGCGGCGGCGTTTCGACTTTGAGCGCGATGTTCAAATATCCCGAAATTTACAAAATGGGAATGTCGGTTGCGCCGGTTGCCGATCAGCGTTTGTATGACACGATCTACACCGAAAGATATATGGGAATGCCCGACACGAACGCCGAATTTTACAAAAAAGGCGCGCCGATTCATTTTGCGAACGGATTAAAAGGAAATTTATTGATCGTTCACGGAACGGGCGACGACAATGTTCATTATCAAGGCACGGAAAACCTGATTAACGAACTCGTCAAACTCAATAAACCATTTCAAATGATGGCTTATCCAAACCGCACGCACAGCATTTCCGAAGGCGAAGGCACGTCCGTTCATTTATATACCTTGCTGACAAAATATCTGAACGATCATCTCGAAGCCGGAGCAAAATAATTTTCGGCAGAAAAGAGGCGATATAAAAACTATCGCCTCTTGCCTATTTATTCATCACAATAATCCGAATTTCGCTCATTTCTCCCATCGCGTAACGAACGCCTTCACGCCCGAAACCCGAATCTTTCACGCCGCCGTAAGGCATATTGTCAACGCGAAAAGTCGGAACATCATTTATAATTACGCCGCCGTATTCGAGATTTTCAGATGCAAACTGCATATTTTGTAAATCATTCGTAAAAACTCCGGCTTGCAAACCGAATTTCGTTTGATTCGCCAAATCAACCGCTTCTTCAAAATCCGAAAACTTTTCGACAACCGCGACAGGCGCAAAAATTTCTTCGGAAACGACGCGCATTTCGGAATTCGTATTCGTCAAAATTGTCGCGTCCAAAACCGCGCCGTTTCGATTGTTTCCGCAGAGCAATTTGGCATCGTTTTGCAACGCTTCATCAATCCAACTTTGCGCTTTTTTTGCGGAGGTTTCATCGATCATCGCCGAAAGGTCGGTCGTTTCGTCGAGCGGATTTCCGATCTTTAATTTCTTGGCGTTTTCAACGAATTTTTCTGTCCATTTATCAAAGATTTTTTCGTGAACAAGAACGCGCTGAACTGAAATACAAACTTGTCCCGCATAAGCGAATGCGCCCATCGTCGTTTGTTTCAGCGAATTTTCAAAATTAGCCGATTCGTCAACGATTACGGGCGCATTTCCTCCTAATTCGAGCGTCACCATTTTTTTATGCGCCTTCGATTTTATCTGCCAGCCGATTTCCGCGCTTCCCGTAAACGAGATCATTGTTATACGTTCGTCCGTGTAAACCGATTCGATATATTTCGTATCCATCGGCACGATTTGAAGCGCAGATTCGGGCAAACCGCTTTCTATAAAAACTTCGCCCAAAAGCAAAGCCGTCAAAGGCGTTCGTTGACTCGGTTTGATAATGATCGCATTTCCCGATGCAAGCGCGGGCGCGACTTTGTGCCCGACCAAATTCAGCGGAAAATTGAACGGAGTGATCCCGTAAATCACGCCGCGCGGAATGCGTTTCGTGTAGGCAGTTTTCCCTTTTCCGGTCGCAATCGTATCTATAGGCACGACCTCGCCGACAAATCTTTCCGCTTCGCCCGCCGCCCAATTAAACGTCGCAATTCCGCGTAAAACTTCGCCAAGCGCAGTTTTTATCGGCTTCGCCGCTTCTTTTGCAATCGTTTCGGCAAATTCGTTTTGTCGTTTCTCGATTCCTTCCGCGATTTTCCGTAAACCCTCTGCAATCTCGAAACGTGACAATTTCTTCATTTGTTGCGCCGCATTAACGGCAAAACCGATCGCCATTTCGTTTTCTGAATCAGTTGCCGAATAGACATCTGCAATCGATTCATTTGTAAACCGATTTGTCACGTTTATTTGTTCGGAAGCTTCACTCCATTTTCCGCCGATCAATATTTTTTTCGTCATAAATATTTCAATCCCTCGTTCGATTTAAATAGATTTTTACTTCATCTTAAGTTAAACTTTTGCAGTTTTCTAATCAAACTTTTTTATGGGAGAAATTATGAATTTTTTGAAAATTACAGTTATGTTGTCGTCGATTTTGCTTTTTGGAATTGCTTGTTCCACACCGTCCAACACGAATTCTGCGGCAAACGCTAATTCCAAACCTACAAATGCCAATACAAATGCGGCAACGGCAAATACTCAACCAACTGCGGCAGACGAACTCGCTTCTGCACGCAAAATCTACAAAGAAAAATGTGCAACTTGCCACAAAGAAGACGGCACCGGCGGAAAAGTCGATATTGAAGGGACAATTATTAATGCCGAAAATCTGACCACCGACAAAATGAAGAAAATGGAAGAAGCCAAATATATCGACGTTATCGAAAACGGCATTAAAGACGAAGGAATGCCCGCTTACAAAGGAAAATTGACCGATCAAGAAATCAAAGATGTCGTGAAATTTATCCGCAAAGAATTTCAAAAACAATAAAACTTTGTCGAAAAAAAGAAAAAAAGAGACTGAAATTTCAGTCTCTTTTTTATCATTAATACACCCGGCAGGATTCGAACCTGCGACCCTCTGGTTCGAAGCCAGATAC
>DAITPE010000687.1:0-2875 GCA_036833775.1 Pyrinomonadaceae bacterium
GGAACTTAAACAAAATTTTCTTGAAAAAAGTAAACGAAAAAAAGCAACTTGTTTCTGCAAGATCAGTTGTAAAGATTTAACCAATCAATCTGCTACTTCCGGTAACGATATTTTGTTGGATATTACCGGAGAAGTTGGATTAATATTTAACGAATTGTTTCCAGAAAAACCTGCAAATCAAAACGAATGTAACAAGAGATGCACGGAAGAATCGGCAAAATATATTAAAACCCAACTTTTTGCAGCTAAAGCTTGTGAAAACTGCCCTGATGGTGCAGTAATCAATGCTTACAGTGCAGTCGGCACAAAACCTTATCGGTCTGCACAATATATTGGACAGTTAGTGAAGAAACCGGAGGTTAAAGAAACGATTTGTACTTGTCCGAAAGGTTGGTTTTCCAATAAAACTCAAACAGACGGCGGAGTAACTTATGAAGGCGCAAAATCTTGTAAAAGAATATCGTGTCAAGCAATAAACATTTTGCCGTTACCGATTGATGGAACGCCACTCGGAGATTGGGGATTCACTTGGGGAAATGCTCTTTATGCTTGGGGAACTCCGCAAAACGGTGGAGGATCGAAATGTATAACAAGAATTATTTCCCCTGCCGTTTGCAAAATTGAATGAGTTTAAAGGTTCTCACTTTCCCGCCGCTCCCACAACTTTCTCATACAAATTTATCAAAACCTTTTCGGGCGTAAACGGCGCGTCGAATTTAACAAAATTCTGATCGTTAAAAGCCTTGACGGCTTCGCGGATAGCGAAATACGCGCCGATTCCATACATCAAAGGCGGTTCGCCGACTGCCTTTGAATTGAAAACGGCGAGGTTTTCGCGTTCCGTTTCAAGCGGCAAAATTTCGATTTTCTTCGGAACGGAATAAACGTCGGGGATTTTGTAGGTTGAAAGCGCGTTTGAGCGCAATCTGCCGTCCGCATCATAGAAAACTTCTTCCATCGTCATCCAGCCGATGCCTTGCACGATGCCGCCTTCGATTTGTCCGAAATCTACCGAAATGTTCATCGAACTTCCGAAATCGTGACAGCATTTGACGTAATCTATTTCGTAAATTCCGCGCAGACAATCAACCGTGACACCGACGATCGCCGTTCCGTAAACGTGATACGCGAACGGATGACCTTTGGCGATCGACCAATCGAAATTGATTCCTTGCGTCGCGTAATGTGCGTGTTCGCTTAGATTAACTCTGCTGTTGTAAGCTTCGTTGACAACCAAAAGCCAATCCAAACTCGTTGGTTCGCCGTTGTAAACTACGAATCCGTTCTCAAATGAAACGCCCTTCTTTGAAGGATTTTGTGTTTCGATATTTTCCGAATTCTGAACTCGATATGCGCCGTCTTTCAGCATTTCTTCGGCAACTGCTTTCAATCTTTCCAAAATCGTTTCGCAAGCCATTTGCGTGGCGCGTCCGTTGAGATCGGCGGCGGCGGAAGCGGCGGTCGGACTGGTGTTTGCAATTCGCAAAGTGTTGGTTGTGTGAACTTTGATACGTTCGATGGGTTGGGAAAAAACTTTCGCGGCGACCTGCGCGATCTTCGTGTTCACGCCTTGTCCCATTTCGACCGCGCCTGTCGAAACCGCAACCGAGCCGTCCGTGTAAACGTGAACGAGCGAACGCGCTTGATTCATCGGCGTTTTCGTGAAGCTGATTCCGAAACAAATCGGCATTAATGCCACGCCTTTTTTCTTGAATTTGTTCTGTTTGTTAAATTCGTCCGCTTCCGCTTTCAATTTTGCAAAGTTATATTTTTCATCGGCTTGCGTCCAGCTCGTTTCGGCTTCTGATTCGGCGATCTGTCCGTAAGGGAATTCGTCGCCGCTTTTAATGAGATTTATTTTTTGAATTTCGTCTTTTGAAACTCCCAATTTCTCCGCTGCGTGTGCGATTGCCGATTCGATGACGAACATTCCTTGCGGTCCGCCGAAACCGCGAAAAGCCGTATTCGGCGGCAGATTCGTTTTGCACGAATAAGCGGTTGCCGAAACATTTGGAATAAAATATGAATTCGTGCAGTGAAAAAGCGTGCGTTCGAGAACGGGAAGCGACAGATCGCAAGCCGCGCCCGCGTTTTGATAAAAAGTTGCGGAATAAGCAACGAGCTTCAAATCTTTGTCCAAACCGATCTTGTAATCAGCCGAATACGGATGCCGTTTGCCCGTCATCCGCATATCTTCCATTCGATGAAGCGCGTATTTTACTGGCTTTTTCGTGATTTGCGAACCGACCGCGCACAACGCCGCCCAAGCGTTTGCCTGATCTTCCTTGCCGCCGAAACCGCCGCCAAGCCGCGTCACGTCAACTTCGATCAAATTCATCGGAATTCCCGTAACTTTTGCAATACATCTCTGAACCGCCGTCGGTCCTTGCGTCGAAGAATAGATTTTCAAACCGCCTTGTTCGCTCGGAACGCAATACGCGCCTTGCGTTTCGATATACAGATGTTCTTGTCCATTAACATCGGCGCGACCTTCAAAAATATGCTCACAACTTGCAAAAGCCTTTTCCGTATCGCCCAATTTGAAATGTTTCGGCGGCGCGATCAGTTCGCCTTTCGCCTGCGCTTCGCGTTCGTCGGTAATGATTTCGAGCGGTTCGATTTCCGCCTTTATCAACTTCGCCGCGTGACGCGCCTGTTCTTCCGTTTCCGCCAAAACGAGCGCGATCGGCATTCCGCAAAAATGAACTTCTTCATCTGCAAGCAAAGGTTCGTCAGGCAAAATCCCGCCGATCTGATTTTCACCGATCAAATCTTTCGCCGTGATGATTTTTACCACGCCGTTCGCTTTTTCGGCTTCGGAAATATCAACAGATTTCAATTTCCCGTGCGCCACGAGCGAATCATAAACACAAGC
>DAITPE010000688.1:0-2868 GCA_036833775.1 Pyrinomonadaceae bacterium
TCAGTCCATTTCGGCAGTGAAATCGCCTGATTCAGATAAACGCCGAATTCGGTTCCCGATTTTACCTGAGCTTCTTCGCCTTTCGTCAATCTTTCGCCAAGCAAGCCCGCGCCTGCGCCGATGATGCCGCCGATCAAGGCGCCTTTTCCGCCGCCGATCGCCGCACCGAGAAGCGCGCCGCCGCCTGCGCCACCGCCGATAAAGATAATTTTATCGTTTTTGCGGTCGTCGCCCGAAGCCGTGCTTTCGTTGTCGCTTTTCGCGGTTTTTGTGCTCAGATCGGTCAAAGAACCGTTGATCGCATGCGATTTTCCGTCAGGAGTTCTGACCGAAATAAAACTGACTGCGATCGAACCCGGATCGCCGCCTTTCTTTGCCGGAACGACCGAATCGACTTTTCCGGTCACGGTGCTTCCGGTCGGAATCACGACATTACCTGCGCTCGAATAAACCGGTTCGGTCACGGTTGTCGTAAATCTATCGCCGACTTTTGCGGTGGCTGAAGTTAATTCGCCGCTCATTCTGACGCGAAAAACCGTTCCCGTATCGACCTGAAAAAGTTTCGGAGCAACTACGACAGGCTTTTTCGCAACCGGCTTTTTGATGACAGGTTTGCGTTTTTGTGCAAAAGCGTCATTTGCACCGATTGTCAAAAGCATTCCCAAAACGACTGCTAAAATACTGAAATTTAATATTTTTTTCATTTCTCACCTCTTTTTTCCGTATGATTAAAAATCTGCTAAGAATAATTTTCATCGCCGAACTTTTGACGTTTCAAGCCATTCAGCCGTTGTCTCAAAACTCGTTCTTTAAATGAAACTATTTCCCCTAAGTGTAGCATTTTCAGCAAGAAAAATAAAAATTTGATTTTTTTGATTTTTTTCTTGAAAACCGCAGTTATTAATCGTATATTCAGAGCATTAATTCATTTGGTTTCTCTTATGACAACATAACCCTTGGTGTTTTTACTGAGGGTTATGCAGTTAAAAAAGAAATATTATTTTATTTTTATAAGAATAAATATGCCATTATCACGACAAACTTTTCTTCTTTTTTCGCTTAATCTGATTGATGCTCTTTTAACAATTTACTGGGTTAGAAACGGTTTTGCGACGGAAGGAAACCATTTAATGGCAACGCTTTTAGACATTGGCGATCTGCCGTTTTTGGCAGTCAAAGTTGCCATCGGCGCAGTTGCAGTGCTCGTGCTTTGGCGTTGGCGCACGCTGCGGATGGCAAAATACGGTTTGTCCATCGCACTCGGAATTTACATTAGTTTGATGGGAATTCACATTTTCACGGGACTTTCGGCGTTCGGACTGATCTCGGCAAATACGATCAACGAATTCACCATCATTTCGCAGCAATATTTGCCTGCGCTTGCCTAAAATCAATTTCTATTTATAATTAACGGCTTGCTGATTTTTACGAAACAGCAAGCCGTTTTTTTTCGTAATTAACAGCACAACGCAATAAACAAACTTCTGCATCAAAAGCGTAGTAAAAAAAAATTAAAAGTTTCAGGAAGAATCAATATGGCAAGAAAAGCAGTTTACCAATTATCGGCGAAACAGATTTTACTTTTGGCTTTTTCATCGGCATTGATCGCCGTCGGCACGATGGCTTGTTTTTCCAATTTCGGAAGCATTTTGAAAGCGGATAACAATAATTCGACGGTCGCGTTTGCCGAAGACGTGCCGCGCGGAATCTCCGATCCGTCAGCCGTGACGGACGAACAAAACAGCATCGAAGTTTACAAAACGCTTTCGCCCGGAGTCGCTTTTATTACGACGAGCGCACAGGTTGAAGACTTTTTCGGCGAACAATCAGAGCAGGAAAGCGGCAACGGTTCGGGTTCGGTGATCGACAATCAAGGTCACATTTTGACAAATGCCCACGTTGTCGAAGGTGCATCGAAATTAACGGTCAGTTTCGGCGGCGGAAAAACTTATCCGGCAAAACTCGTCGGACGCGATCCCGACACGGATTTGGCTGTTATCAAAATTCAGCCGCCTGCTGAGGGTTTAACGGTCGTTCCGCTCGGCGATTCGGACAAATTGAACGTCGGACAAAAAGTTTTGGCGATCGGAAATCCGTTCGGTTTGGACAGAACTTTGACGACCGGCGTAATTTCGGGTTTACAGCGTCCGATTCGCGCCAGCAACGGTCGCCCGATCGATGCCGCGATTCAGACGGATGCTTCGATCAATCCGGGAAATTCGGGCGGACCGCTGCTCGATAAATACGGCAAAATGATCGGTATCAATTCGCAGATTCTTTCGCGTTCGGGTGGTTCGGTCGGTGTCGGGTTTGCCGTTCCCGTCAACACCGCCAAACGCGTGATTCCGCAATTGATCCAAAACGGCGTTGTCAATCGTCCGAAACTCGGCGCATCGCTTCCGAGTGTGAAAGATTTAATTCAGCGCGGTTTTCCTGTGCCTGTCGAAGACGGCGTGGTGGTTTACCAAGTCGTTCCGGGCGGTTCGGCGCAACGCGCAGGAATTCGCGGAGTGACGGCGCAGGGCGAACTCGGCGACATCATCACTTCTATCGACGGTCAAAAAGTTTCGGATTTGGACGACGTTTTCCGTATTCTCGACAAAAAACAGATCGGCGACACGGTTCAGGTCGAAGTTTACCGAGCAGGAAAAACGCAGATGATTCCCGTCAAACTTTTGCCTTCAACAACAACTCCGACTCGTTAAATCAATTTAACGAATCAAACCCGAAAAGCGCGAACTTTTTTCAAGAGTCCGCGCTTTTTGTTATGCTTGAAAAATGGATTCATATTTTGAATTAAACGACTTTTACAACGACGGTTTCGGCTGGATTTGCAAACATTGCGAACGCGAATTGAAAGCGCAAAAA
>DAITPE010000689.1:0-2862 GCA_036833775.1 Pyrinomonadaceae bacterium
TAATTTTCATTATATTTTCGTATTTTTCGTATCTTTCGCAGGCAAATTCTTTTCTTTCTTACTTTTGCTTTATATGCGCCGAAATGAATATAATTTCAGTTTTACGCATTGAAGCAAATATGAATCTGTCAGAAATACAAAACCTTTTACGCGCAAAAGTTATCGAAACTGCGTCGGAAGTTTTCAAAGTCGAACTCGAACAAATCGCCGCAGAAGTTCCGCCGAAAACCGAACTCGGCGATCTTGCTTTTCCCGTCGCTTTCGAGCTTGCCAAGCAAATAAAACTGCAAACGGGCGAAAAACAAAATCCGCGCAACATTGCCGAACAACTCAAAAACGCGCTCGAAAAATTCGATTTTGTCGATAGAATCGAAATTGCCGGTCCGGGTTATTTAAATGTTTTTTATAACCGCGCAAAATTCGTCACGGAAAATTTGTACGCCAATCCTTTACCTAAACTTACTGATTCCGACGATGAATCAAAACCTAAAATCTGCGTCGAACACACTTCCGTTAATCCGAATAAAGCCGCGCACATCGGTCACGTCCGCAATTCCGTTCTTGGTGATACCTTTATCAGAATCTTACGCGCCAACGGAAACCGCGTTGAAGTCCAAAATTATATCGACAACACGGGCGTTCAAGTCGCCGATGTCGTTGTGGGTTTTATATATTTAGAGAAAAAATCACTCGAAGACATTAAGCAACTCGATTCAGAACTGCGTGAAAAAGGCGTTTCTTTCGATTATTACTGTTGGGATTTATACGCTAAAGTCGGGCAGGAATATCAAGTAAACGAAGAGCTTAAAACCAAACGCGCCGAAGTTTTGCATCTAATCGAAGAAGGCGGAAACGAAACTGCGATTTTAGCTGATTACGTCGCCACGCGAAATGTCGAATGCATTTTGAATACGATGGAACGCTTCGGAATCCGTTACGATCTGCTTCCGCGCGAATCCGAAATTCTGCACTTAAAATTTTGGGCAAAAGCATTCGATTTGATGAAACAGCTCGGCGTGATTCATTTTGAAAACGAAGGCAAAAACGCGGGCTGTTGGGTAATGCCGTTTGAAGCACATTCGGGAAACGACGATCACGAATCAGACAAAATTCTCGTGCGTTCCAACGGAACCGTGACTTATACGGGCAAAGACATTGCTTACCAGCTTTGGAAGCTCGGTTTGCTCGGAATGGATTTCAATTACAAACTTTTTTCGACTTACGCCGACGGAAAAGAAGTTTGGGTTTCGACCGCCGAAGAAACCGACAACATCGGCGTCCCGCAATTCGGAAACGGCGAAATGGTTTACAACGTCATCGACACGCGCCAATCTTATCCGCAGGAAGTTGTCAAAAAAGGCGTTTCGCTCATCTCGCCCGAAAAAGGCGAACGTGCGAGCGTTCATTTGAGTTATGAAATGGTTGCGCTTTCGCCTGCGGCGGCGGAAGAATTGGGTTTTCAGCTTTCCGAAGAAGATAAAACCAAAACTTTTATCGAAATGTCGGGCAGAAAAGGCTTAGGCGTAAAAGCCGACGATCTGCTCAATCGTTTGGAAGAAAACGCTTTAGCCGAAGTCGTTAAACGAAACGAAGAACTTTCGCCCGTAGTTCAAAAAGACATCGCGCACAAAATCGCCGTCGGCGCATTGCGTTATTTTTTGTTGAAATTCACGCGCACGACCGTTATCGTTTTCGATTTCAAAGAAGCTTTGGCTTTTGAAGGCGAAACCGGCGCGTATTGTCAAAACGCAACTGTTCGCATTAATTCGATCTTCAAAAAAGCCGAAGAAAACGCGCTCGAAAACGCGTTTAAAGTCGTTTCGGAAAAACAAACGGAAGTTGCGGAAATTCTAATGAATGAAACTGAAATTTGGTCGCTCATCACGCTCGCTTCGCGTTTGGAAGAATCGATCGCAAGCGCAGTTTCTGCAACCGAACCCGCGATTTTAGCGAAATATATTTTCGGATTGGCAAAAGCATTCAATCTTTTTTACCATAACCACCGAATTTTGATCGAAGAAAACGAAGTCAAAAAAGCTGTATTGCTTGTGACCGCCGAAATTACACGACGCTCGTTGACGGCAGGCTTGAACACGATGGGAATCGAAATTCCTGAAAGAATGTGATTCGATTTGGGAGTTGGGATTTCGGATTTTGGAATGGTAAGTAAATTGCAATCATTCCGAACGAGTTTGGATTTTTGAGTTTTTATTAGATTTTATCGGCATTTTGCGAAATTCGTTCGGCAAAATGCGAAATGTTTTTTTATTTTTATGTTAATTGTAATGAAGTCTGACGCGACGGAAAGCGATATTTCGCGCGTCATTGAAGTTATCGAAAAATTAGGTTTCCGCCCGCATCAAATGCCCGGCGCATCGCGCACGGCGATTGGAATTACGGGAAATAAAGGCGCAGTTGATCCGACGCATTTTGAAAATCTTTCGGGTGTCGCCGACGCAATTCGCGTGACGAAACCTTATAAACTTATTTCCAAGGATTTGCGTCCCGAAAAATCCGTCATCAAAGTCGGAAACGCCGAGATCGGCGGCGAAGAATTGGCGATGATCGCCGGACCTTGCGCGGTTGAAACGGTCGATCAAGTCTTTCAAGTCGCAGAAGTTGTCGCAAAATCAGGTGCAAAATTCTTTCGCGGCGGCGCATTCAAACCGCGCACTTCGCCCTACGCTTTCCAAGGCAAAGGCGAAGACGGATTGAAAATCTTGGCTGAAGTGCGCGACCAATATGGCTTAAATATCGTGACCGAAGCGATGGACGAACACGGCATCGATCTGGTCGAAAAATACGGCGACTGCATCCAGATTGGTGCAAGAAATATGCAAAATTTTTCGCTGCTTAAATATG
>DAITPE010000690.1:0-2860 GCA_036833775.1 Pyrinomonadaceae bacterium
AAGACTGATAAATTTTACAGCCAACATTTTTCGTGTGATATAATCTACGGATTATGGGACAAATTACCATCTAAATTCCGCAAAAATTGAATCGTAAATACCGCATCGTTTCGGAAAGTTCGGCAACAGAAGTTTTGGCGAAGCTCGAAAAATTGTTGAAAAAAGAAAACAAGATCGACGACGAAGAAATCTTGGGACTTTGGGCAGACAGAAACGAAACGGTCGAAGAAATAGCAGGGAATTTGCGGAAAAGATCGAATGGCAATTAATTAAAAATTCGAATAATTAGTTTAACCTTGCCGAATTACAACTTCAAAGAATTTCGATTCATCAAAGGTTTACAGATTCAAACACCTGATAATTTTACAAGGCTATATGAAAAATCACATTTCAATTCTGATATTCTCGCTTGTTCTGATTTTTATGAGCGGAAGTTTTACCCAAGCTTGGGCTTGCAGTTGCCTTGAACAAAGACCTGTTTGCGAATCATTCGGCGATGCCAAAGCAGTTTTTGTGGGAGAAGTAATCGAAGGGAAAAGTGCTGAAAGAATGTCCGACATTATGAAAGAAGGATATGTAAGAAGTCCTTTTATTCTTAAAGTAAAAGAAGCGTTTTTAGGCACACAGATTGACAAAGAAATTGCAATCAATACCGGTTCAGGATTTGGCGATTGTGGTTTTCCTTTTCAAAAAGGTGAAACTTATCTTGTTTATGCTTATGAAAGACAAGGCAAATTGACAACCAATATATGCACACGTTCTGCCCATATTTCGAGAGTTGAAGACGAAGAATTTGAATATCTGAGAAGTTTGCAAAACAAACCTAAAGGCGCGAGATTGTTTGGAAAAGTTGAACTATATGCGAAAAGCTCATTTGAAAAGAATTATATTCAACCGATGAAAGGTATAAGACTTTTGATCGAACAATCAAATGATAGAAAGCGGAGATTTCAAGTTATTACGGATAAGTTCGGAAAATACGAATTGATCGGGTTAAACGCAGGAAAGTACAAAATTACTCCATTTTTTCCAAAAGATTTGGAAGACAACGCATTAGATGATGAATTTGTTGAGTTTGAACTTAACGATAAAGGCTGCTTCAAGCAAGATTTTTTTGTAAAAAATCGGGGCGAGGCATTCGTAAAAGTGATTGATTCGCAGGGAAAACCCGTGCAAAACATTTGGGTTGAATTTATTCCGATAGAAGTTCAAACTAAGCCGCTAGTTATTTTTGATATAAGAGAGTTTGGCGTAACTAATCCTCAAGGCGGACGTTATTGGTTTAATCTGCCGCCGGGTAAATATACTGTCAGCGTGAATTATTTTCATACTCCAAATAAAGAGCATCCATATCCGGCAACTTTCTATCCAAATACGAATGACAGATCGAAGGCACAAATTATCGAAATAAAACGAGGTTCTAAAATTGAAAAATTAGTCATTCAATTGCCACCTTCTTTACAGCAAAAACAGGTAAGCGGAGAAGTTGCTTGGGAAGATGGAAGCTTGGCAGAAGATGCTATGGTATATCTTGAAGATGACTTTAACCATAATTTTTGTGTCGATGGATGCGATAATAAATCAGACAGTCAAGGGAAGTTTTTATTAAACGGCTACCAAGGGCAAATATATCGGGTAAAAGCAAAAGTCGAAAAAGTGATTGACGGGAAAACACAAATTTTTGAAGCGAAATCCGAACCTTTCAAATTAAGCGAGAATTTGGAAAATATAAAATTGATGCTTATGCTTAATAAAAACGATTAGAGAATGAAACCTTTTAAGATTAGAAATATTGACATAAATCCGCCGTTGATCCTTTCGCCGATGGCGGGTGTGACGGATTATACTTTTCGGCGGCTTATCAAACGGCGCGGCGGTGTCGGGTTGGTCGTGTCCGAATTTATCTCGGTCGAAGGATTGACGCGGCATAACCCGAAATCGAAACGGCAGATGCGTTTTGACGAGGAAGAACGTCCGTTTGCGGTGCAGATTTTCGGCGGACAACCTGAGCGAATGGCGATGGGCGCGGAAATGGCGCAGGAAGTCGGCGCGGATATTTTGGACGTGAACTGCGGTTGTCCCGCGCCGAAGATCGTGAAAAACGGCGGCGGTTCGGGGCTTTTGCGCGACCTGCCGCGTCTTGAAACGATTCTCAAAGAGATCAAAAAGACGATCACGATTCCGCTGACCTTAAAAATGCGCGTCGGGTTTTCGGATTCGACAATCAATGCAACGGAAGTTGCGAAAATGGCTGAAGCCGTCGGCGTTGAACACATACAAGTTCACGGACGCACGAAGGAACAAGGCTATAAAGGCTTGGCGAATTGGGATTTGATCAAAGCCGTGAAAGAAGCCGTGAGCATTCCCGTTTCGGGCAACGGCGACATCACGACGATCGAATACGGGATGAAAAAATGGACGGAATCGGGCGTTGACGGCATTTTGATCGGTCGCGGCGCGATGCAGAATCCGTGGATTTTCCGTCAATTCAACGATGTTCTAAACGGACGCGAACCGTATCAGCCAGACTTGGAAGAAAAGAAAGCGGTTTTACTCGAATTTTTCGGAATGTGCCGCGAAGAAATGCCCGAAATCGTTTCGTTAGGCAAAATGAAACAGCTTGCCGGACAATTTACCAAAGGCTTGGTCGGCGGCGCACAGTTTCGCCAGACGCTTTATCATTCGCATTCGGCAGACGAGATTTTGGACAATATCACGACGTATTTCGAGACTCTGACGAAACGAAACACTTTCGGCGACGGTTTGACCGAAGCCGACAAAGATTTGGAAATTATGTCGTGCGACGCTTTTTCGGAAGAAGAAACACGCTGCGAAAGCGCAGCGGCTTAAAGTTTTTAAC
>DAITPE010000691.1:0-2844 GCA_036833775.1 Pyrinomonadaceae bacterium
AGACGAACTATCAATACGACGATGCCGGACGCATCAAGCGTTTGGCGGAGATTAATTCGCGCAACGAAATTTTCAATGTTCAGCGTTTTGAATACGACGATCAGGACAATCTCCTTTTGTTCACCGATTCTTTGGGCAATAGAACCAGCTATCAATACGCGGGTTTCAACAAGGTGGTCAAGCGGACGGACGCGCTCGGTTTTACACGCGAATTCAAATACGACGCGGAAGAACGGCTCAAAGAGATAATCAACGAACGCGGCGAAAGTTATTTCTTTAAATACGATTCGATCTACCGATTGATCGAAGAAACAGGCTTTGACCGGGCGAAAAAGTTTTATAAATATAATCCTGCCGGCGATCTGATCTATCAGCGCGACGCGCTCGATCGTGAGATTTTTTATCAATACGATTCGGCTCGCCGCGTTATAAAAGTATTGAAGAGCGATTCCGCCGTGATCAATTATGCCTACGATAATCGCGGCAATATCACGAAAGCCGAAACGCCGAACAGCCTTGTCACACTCGAATATGATTCAACCGGACAAGTTATCTGCGAACGGCAGAACGACCGCACGATTCGTTTTGAATACGATGCCGAAGGCAATCGAACCGCCCGCATTTTGGAACAAAGCGGAGAAACGCCGAGCCGCGTCGAATACGCTTACGACACCGACGGCGAACTCGCGGCGGTCAAGATCGGCGGGCGCGAAATAAATTACAGCCGCGACCGCGCCGGAAGATTGATAAATAGGCAAATGCCGAACGGTCTGCGCGAACAGTTCGATTATGACATCAACGGGCGTATCGGCAGTCAAAAGATCACGGTCGGCGGCGGACGCGAGCTGATCAAACGCGGTTATGAATGGGACGCGCTCGGCAATATCGCCGGAGTCAATGATTCATTGCGCGGCGGCAGACGTTATGCGTTGGATGCCGTCGAACGACTCAAAAAGGTCGAACGCGTCATTGCCGAAGATTCATTCGGCGGCAAACCCGAAAAACGCACTTTGCAAGGCGGCATTCCCGTCGAAAAACGAATCTGGCAAGCCGACGACCGTTCGGGCGATTTCGGACAAACGCGCGAGATCGAAGAATTTCAATACGACGGCGACGGAAATCTGCTCGAACGACGCAGTACTGTGCGCGGTTCGCGTAATTTCAATTACGGCGCGGGCGACCGTCTGAGCCAACAGGAAAAGGTTCAATATATCTACGATGCGGTCGGAAATCTTATCCAAAAACGCTCGGCTGACGGCGCGATCGTTTCGTATGAATACGACGTTGACAATCAATTGACCGCAGTTTCGAGCGAAACCGGCGGCAAGGTTTTATTTCAATACGACGCTTTCGGCAGACGCACCGCCAAAATTTCCGACAAAGGCACGACCGCCTTTTTGTGGGACGGCAACGTTCTTTTGAGCGAATATAAAGATTCGCAGCTCGTCACCGAATATATTCACGAAGAATACGTTCCGCTTGCCAAAATAAAAGGCTCGAACATCGAGATTTATCACACCGATTATCTCGGAACGCCGAAGGAAGTGACCGACCAAAAAGGCGAGATCGTCTGGCAAGGAACGTATGACGAATTCGGCAGAATAACGGCGCAAAAAGCCGCGACCGAACAAAATATCCGTTTTCAAGGTCAGTATGAAGATGTCGAAACCGGACTTTTCTACAACCGTTTCAGATATTACGATGCCGACGGCTGCCGTTATATCAATCAAGACCCGCTCGGACTCGTCGGCGATTACAATGCTTACGATTATTGTCAAAGCCCGACGACCGGCATCGATCCGCTCGGTCTAACCAATTGGGGTTATTATCTCGAACACACATTGGGCGTTCCGAAACCGAAAAAAGGTACGATGTATCGACCGCACGCGCACCATATCGTTTTCAAGAAAGGAAGAGCGTCGCAGGAAGCCGATTTGAAAATCAGCCGTGCCATCTTGAAGAAGAATGGAATCGATTATTTGAAAGGCAAAGAAAATCTGATCTGGGCGCCGAATAAAAATCACAGCGATGCCGCCGCCAAAAAAGTCAGACAGGCTTTACAACGAGCCGAAGCGACAAAAGGCACAAGGGCGCAAAAACGTGCGGCAGTTAAAAAAGCTTTGCGGCGAATGGGTAAAAAATTCGCGGATGATACGATTTGTTGATAAATTAATAGTTATGAACAAAGCAGAAGAATTGAGTAAAAATATCAAGGAAGCAACGCGGGAAGCTTTCAAAAAGGCACTCGCCGAACACGGCAAAGACCAACTGTGCGGCTTTGCCCTTTACACCGACGAATCGGCGATGAGCTTAGGCGCGACCGTCAATACCGACGAACATTTCAAAGCGGTGACCAAACGCCGCCCGAAAAATAAGGTCAGCTATCAATGGTCGCCGCCCGAATGGAAGGAAGAAGGTTTTGAAGAAGAAATCTTTGAAGAGATCAACGACGAGCTTTACGATTACAGCGAAGAACTCGGCGATAACGAAAAGGAATTCGACGAATTTACGCAAGCTTTTTTTGAGGAATGCGTGAAGGCTTTGGAAGATTTAAAACCCGAAATTCCCGCCGACATCAACGAAAACTTCGTTCTCGTCTTCGACATCAGTGATTATGAAGACACCGACCGACTCGTCGCGTGGGCAAAAAGATTAAACGGCGCGGAAAAAACCGAATCCTTTGCCGAACTGATGAAGGATTTCTAAAATTTGCGAAAAGCATTCACGAGAAGAAATATTAGCCGCAGATTTACACAGATTAACCCAGATAAAACCAAAAACGGATTATAGTTTGACAATTATCAATAAAAATCTTGTGTTCATCCGTGTCTATCTGTGGCTGAA
>DAITPE010000692.1:0-2839 GCA_036833775.1 Pyrinomonadaceae bacterium
AGCTTTTGAAGTTGAAAAAAAAATATCCGAAACAATATTGGAAAATGAAGAACCTATTGAAATATCTGATATTGAAAAAATAAGAATTAAGGCAAAATCTGAAAGTGAAAAAAAGTAGATATGAGTTAAGCAGATATAAATGTTCACCCTATAAAGAATATGAAATGCACTCCCAAATTTTGCCCTTCAAACTTCAAATATCATTCCGCTTTATGAATCGGCGGATAGTAAAAACTACCAAATGTTTTTAATGTTTCAGGATCGAAATGCCGTCTTGCACCGCAATGCAAGCAAACTCTGTAACCTGATTTTCCCTGTGAAAAAGGTCGGCTTAAATCCTGATGACCGCACCCGAATAATTTTGCTAAAAAGCCGACCTTTTCACCGAAAAAATTTTTGTCAACATCATTTTCTTCACTACCTAAACGATCTTGAATCAAAACTGCTGACATAACCTGCCCCTTGTTCGTATAAAATCCCTTGCTCGTATTACCTAAAAAAACTGTGCCCTTCCGATTGCTCGTTTGATACCTCTGGAAAATTCCTTCGGAGACGTTTTTCTTTAAGAGCAAGCCTCGTGCCACAAAGCCGAAGGCTTCAAATATTCTGCTAAATACTGAAATAACACCACTTAGCTTAATTAATACATTTTTCATAAACTGTCCTTTTTACATACATTATTTCTCGGCTTTCAAAATCGGTGTCTTGTTTTAATTCACTGTGAATCGTTTTCGATTTGTGTTTTAATGAGTCTATGACTAAACTCAGCGAAGCGGAATTTGCGCGGCTTTGCGGCGGAATATACGAAGACCGCGAGATTATCTGCCGGCATAATCCGATCGGTACGAGAGAAGAAACTTTACTTTGGATGTTGATGAGCGTGTTGATAAGCTATCTGAGTCTTTCCGAGATCGAAACTCCGTGTTTTACCGGAAAACCCGACGCTGAAACTTATCGGCAAGCGATCATATTTACTTTAGATGGAAGAAAAAGCGAAGATTTTGACGCAGAAAGCTATCTCGATAAAATGATAAAAGAATGATTATTGAAACTTTCGTTTTAACGCCGTTTCAGCAAAATACGCGTGTTCTCGTTTGCGGTGAAACTAAAAAAGCAATTTGCATCGATCCGGGCGATAAATCGGCTGAGATCGTTTCTTTTTTGACGGCAAATAATTTTGAACTGCAAGCGATCACGCTGACGCACGCGCATCTGGATCACGCGGGTGGCGTCAAAGATTTGCACGACAATTTTCCGAAAGCGGAAATTATTTTGCATAAAGACGACGAAGATTTGTATTACGGATTGCCGCAACAGCCTTTGATGATGGGACTTCCGCAAGCGCAATTAAAAGCTCTGGGGTTTGAATATGATGATCCGCCGAAGCTGACGCGAAACTGGGAAGACGGCGAAGTTTACACGGTCGGAAACTTACGTTTCAAAGTTCTGCATTGTCCCGGACACACACGCGGACACGTCGTTTTTGCAGAAGAAACCGAGAAAAAAGTCTTTGTCGGCGATTGTCTTTTTGAAGGTTCGATCGGCAGAACCGATCTTCCCGGCGGCGATTACGACACGCTGATAAATTCGATAAAGAAGAAAATCTTGCCGCTCGGCGACGAATTTATCGTTTACTCCGGTCACGGCAACGAAACGACGATCGGCAGAGAAAAACAAACGAATCCGTTTTTGACACGTTCAACGCCGATGCTGCGCGGACGTTTTCTATAAATTTACTGTTAAAGTTATGAAATTCTTACTTTCAATCGCTGCAATTTTTCTCCTCTTCATCTGCTCGAATGCCCAAACGCAGAAGATCGGTAAAGATGAATATGATGCTGTCTTTCAAAATGCGGTTAGAATAACGAACGCAGATTATCCGTTTATCTTCACAGTTATCACCGAATATATCGAAAAAGGAAAAACCGTCCGCACCGTAACCGAAGTTAGAGAAGCCCAAGATTCAGGCTATGAACGAATCAAAACAACGGAAACCGCAAAAGGAAAAACGACAAATAAATATCAAATACGTGTCGGATTCGGAAATATCTTTTGCAGTGATGACGGAAAATCTTGGAAGCGTTCGCAATATGAATGTGAATCTGTGCGAACGATCTTCGGCAGCCGCGAAACGGAAAGCGTTGAATACAGCGTTACGGAGAAAACAGCCAACGGAGAAAAAATCAAGGTTTATCGTAAATACACGGTTTTTGCGTCATCTAATGGGGAAAAAGGTAATAACTTTAAAGAAGAAATTTCGACCATTGATTTACGCGGTTTTTTCTTAAACGTCATAGCCACCGAAGGAACTATTAATCCTAAAACAACCAACCGTATTATGAAACAATCTTGGACAATGAAAGCAAAGATCGCGCCGATCGTTGCGCCGATCAAATAGAAAACTGACAGGATTTCCATCTTTTACCGAAAAGTAACTTGACAATATCGATCGTAAAATGAAGATTGAATATTAAAAAGATGGAAAATCTCTCGAAAATTTTATCAATCGCGATCGGCGGTGCATTCGGCGCAGTTGTGCGTTATTTGATAAACATTTCGCCGCTTTCGCAAATTTTCGCAAAATTCCCTTTTCCGACATTTTTTATCAACGTCACGGGTTCATTTCTGATCGGCTTTTTGCTGATCTTATTAACCGACAAATTCCAGATAAACGAAAACTTGCGAATGGCGATAATCGTCGGTTTCTTAGGCGCATACACGACATTCTCAACCTTTGAATCGGAGATTTTCGGACTCATCCGCGAACGCGAATTCGTCACGGCGCTCGTCTATCTTTTCGCCAGCGTTTTGGTCGGCTTTATCGGCGTTTCGCTCGGCG
>DAITPE010000693.1:0-2829 GCA_036833775.1 Pyrinomonadaceae bacterium
TTCCGAAAACGCTGACAATCGGTAAATATCTCGCTCTTTCGACAATCCATTTCATATTATTAAACTTCGGTCATCTCAAAATCCATCGTTTCCATATCGTCGTCGCTCTCGTTCGGATGACCGAAAAATTTCAGCCACAGAAAACCGAATGTTCCGGCAACTAAAGAAGCCAGCAGAATCGCCATTTTTGAACCGCTGATCTCGACAATATTTCCCGCAAATGCAAGATTCGTAATAAATATCGACATCGTAAACCCGATTCCGCCCAAAATTCCCGCGCCGAAAATATGTTTCCAGTTTAGATCGAGCGGCAATTTGCAGATTCCGACCATTACCGCAAGCAAACTCAGGATCGTGATGCCGATTGGTTTTCCGATGAAAAGACCGAGCATAATTCCGAGTTCGTTCGGATGCGTCAAGGTTTGCAAGGATTCCGAATCGATCAAAATTCCCGTATTGGCGAGTGCAAAGATCGGCAAAATGATGAAAACGACGGGTTTGTGAAGAAAATGTTCCATTTTGTAGGAAAGCGAATCTTCGTCGTCGTCCTTTGTCGAAAAAGGAATCGCAAAGCCGAGCAAAACGCCCGCGATCGTTGCGTGAACGCCCGATTTCAGCATCAAAAACCACATCAAAACACCGCCGACCAGATACGGAATCATTTTCTTGACTCCGGCTTTGTTCAGCAAAATTAAAATTCCGAAAACTGCAAACGCACCGAAAAGGTAAGCCGTCGAAAGCGAAGCCGTATAAAAAACAGCGATGACGATGATCGCCGCCAGATCGTCCATCACGGCAAGCGCGGTCAGAAAAACTTTCAGCGAAGCAGGAACGCGGCTGCCCAAAAGTGCAAGTACGCCGAGCGCAAAAGCAATGTCGGTCGCCATCGGAATTCCCATTCCGGCTTGCGTCGGCGTTCCGCTGTTCATCGCAAAATGAATCGCCGCCGGTGTCACCACGCCGCCGATCGCGCCGAAGATCGGCAGCAGAGCGTTCTTAAAATCCGACAATTCGCCGACGTAAAGTTCACGTTCGAGTTCTAAACCGATGAGCAAAAAGAAAATCGCCATCAGCGCATCGTTTACCCAAAGTTCGAGGCTCAAACCCGCCAAGTCAAGATGCCAAAGTGAAAGATATTGTTTTCCGATCGGTGAATTTGTCAGTAGAAGCGAGACGAGTGTGCAGACGATCAGCAAAATTCCGCCCGATTTTTCCGAATTGAAAAATGCATTAAAGGATTTCGATAATTTTCTTTTAACTACACTCATATTGTTTGAAACTAGAATTTACCATAATCGTAACATCATTTCATAGATTCATTTTGACGGTTTTTCGATGATCGAAACGTCAAAACTCCTTTCTGTATCGCAATTAATTATTAAATAAAACGTAGAGGATTGTATGAAGGTCTTTATTTGCATCGGTTTAATTATTTTTTCATTTTTTCAGATAAACGCGCAGAAAATTGCGTCGGCAAAAAATCAAACCGTGACGGTAACGGCAAAAGTTGACCGCAGAATCGAATTGACGAGCATTATCGTCAGGCTGGCGGAATATGACGAATATGCACAAAATGATTTCAAGAGTTATGTCGCGGACGTTGACGCATATTTTGCCAAATTTAAAGATCATCCGGCAGTCGAATTTGCCAAAAAAGTGCGCGAAAGCAATTCGGTTGCGTTCGATGCCGTGCCGAGCTTGGCAGTTCATCTGAATCAGGATTTTACGCCGAAATTTCCGTTTTCCGCGTCTGCGCCCGACGGACGTTGGGGCAAGCAAAACGCCGAAGAATTTGCGAAACTCCTTCAAAAATTTTACAAAGATGCTGACTGCGAAACATTCTTCAATTCGCACGCCGAAATGTATAAAACCGCCGAAGCAAGAATGCAGACCGTCATCAATAAAGTCGATTTCGAATGGTATAAAAATTTCTACGGCGAAGTTCCGAAAGGCTCTTTCAATCTTTATATCGGACTGCTAAACGGCGGAATGAATTTCGGTCCAAAGGTCGTTTTTCCGAACGGAAAAGAAGAACTTTATGCAATTATCGGTGCGTGGAAAATGGACGAAAAAGGTTTGCCGATCTTTGCCGACGATTTTTTGCCGACCATTATTCACGAATTTAACCATAGTTTCATCAATCATTTAGTTTACGAACGCGAAAAATTTTTCGTGCCGAGCGGCGAAAAGATATTTCAACCCGTTGCCGAAAAAATGGAGCGGCAAGCTTATAACAGATGGCAGGTCGTGATGCTCGAATCGCTCGTTCGCGCCGCTGTCGCGCGGTATCTTTTCGACCACGGCGAATATGAAAAAGCTTCTGCCGAATTGATCGAACAGCGAAACAGAAGTTTTCTGTGGGTTGACGAATTATTCGTTCTTTTCGGCGCGTTTGAAAACAACCGAAAAACTTATCCGACATTTCGCTCGTTTTTGCCGATCGTCGAAGGTTACTGCATCGATCTTTCAAAAAGAATCGAAGATAAAGTTAAACTTTTTGAAAAACGCCAGCCGCGCATTGTTGCAATCGACGCTTTTACGAACGGCGCACAGGACGTTGACGCAAAGCTAACGCAGATAACATTTACGTTCGATCAGCCGCTCGGCTCGACCGGTTATTCGTTCAGCTTGGGCGCAAGCGGCAGAGAACATTATCCGATCGAAAAAGTCGTCGGCTACAGCGAAAACCGCACGAAATTTACGGTTCAGGTAAAGCTGAAACCCGATTGGGATTATGAATTTCTCGTGACGGGAAATTCTTTTAAATCTATGGATTCACATCCTTTGCAAAATTACACGGTGAAATTCAAAACGAAAAAAGAATGATTC
>DAITPE010000694.1:0-2822 GCA_036833775.1 Pyrinomonadaceae bacterium
GAATTATCGTGTTCGGCGTGACCAGACTGCCTGCCGCAATCAATGAGTTTTTTCCGATGCGCGCACCGTCCAAAATTATCGCACCGATGCCGATCAAACTTCCCTTTTCGATATGACAGCCGTGAATCGTCGCACTGTGTCCGACGGTGACTTCTTCTTCGATAACGGTCGGAAAATCGTGGCGCGAAACGTGGATGATCGTGCCGTCTTGAATGTTGGAACGTGCGCCGATGCGGATAAAATTAACGTCGCCGCGCAAAACGCAGTTATACCAAATGCTCGCCTGTTCGCCGATCTCGACGTCGCCGATAATCACAGCATTTTCGGCAATGAATGCGCTTTCGTGGATTTTCGGTTCGATATTTTGAAAAGGTTTGATCATTTCAGAATTTTTGCATATTTCGATTTTTGCAGGCAAGAATTGAAAACAGAGTTTCGTTCGTGGCAAACTTTAATCAAAACATATTAGTAAATAAATTTATGGCAAAAACACCGAAAATATTGGCTTTCGCGGGAAGCCTTCGTAAAAATTCCTATAACAAACGCGTTTTGAAAACGGCGACCGAAGGCGCAAAACGCGCCGGTGCGGAAGTTACTTTTCTCGATCTGCACGATCTTCCGATGCCGATCTATAACGAAGACGATCACAAAGAAAACGGTTTCGACGCAAATGCGCTTCGTTTTCAGGAAATTTTGAAACAACACGACGGACTTCTGATCGCTTCGCCCGAATACAACGGTTCATTGCCCGCCGCGCTGAAAAACGCGCTCGATTGGGCTTCGCGGGCAAACGACAAATTCAAAATGGGCGAAGTTTTCAAAGGAAAAGTCGCGGCAATAATTACGGCTTCGCCCGGAAGCTTCGGCGGAATCCGCTGTTTAGGACATCTGCGCGGTATTCTTTCGGTTTTGGGAATCAACGTGATGCCTTCGGAAATCGCGGTTTCTTTCGTCGGCAAAATGTTCGACGGCGACGCAGAAGAAATGACTGACGAAAAAATGAAAGGTTTGCTCGAAAATTTAGCGGCTTCGCTTGCCGATATGCTCAAGAAAACTCACGGCGAGATCGAAGTCGTGACCGATACGAGCAGTTAATTTAATTTTTTACGCAAATAATCTCAAAATCAGCGTCATCCTACAAGTAAAATTATTTCATTTGAGATTACATAACAAATAGTATCGGAAATTGGTTACTAATCAAATTTTGATTGACGTTCAGCCAATAATTTGTTAAAAGATAGTGTTCATTCTTTTAAATTTTATTCAAGAAGCCACGAAAGTGTCTGTTTCGGAAGCATTATTTCCAAATTTATTATCGTAGATTGTTAAACAAATTAACTAAACATATATATTTTTCAGCGTTATTTTTTACGGCGCAATTAGTTATTATTATTCCCTTTATCCGTCCTTATTTTTAAGGTATTAAATCCAAAATGCTTCTAAAAAGAAGCCAAATTATTCCCGTTTTTAGCTTTGAGGAGGGCTTATAAATGCAAAAGAAATACAAAGCGGAAACTCGCAAGAGTATCCTGCTGAGTTTAGTTGTTTTGGGATTGTTGGCGGTAATCGCAATCGTACCGTATCAATTCCGTTCGGAGGCTAACAGTAAAGGAAAAGGACTCGTCCAACGAACTGAAAGCCACGATGAAGGTTTAAAGAATTATGATATTCGTCTGGAAAAAAGCGAAGAAGCCGCTGATGCTTTAGTCAGATTCCGTGAAAAGAACGGAAAAGACGCATCGGCAGTTGCATCATCGCGCGAAGATTTCGTTCGCGGTGAAAACGCTTTGAAACAGCGTGTTCCGACCTTGAAGGTCGAATACAACACCGACATTCGCATTCCTGAAGTGATTGCTCCCGACGTTGCCAAAGGACGCAATTTCTTGACTGCTGCGAATAGCGGAAAACGCTCCGAAGTTCTTCGCAACTTCGTTAAAGAAAATAATTCATTGGTCGGCATCAACGATACGCAAGCCGATTCATTGAAAGTTTTGGCTGATTATACGAATCCTGATGGCAATCTTTCGTTTGCACATCTCGAACAACGCATTAACAATATTCCCGTTTTTCGCGGCGAAGTTAAAGCAGGTTTCACCAAAGAAGGCGAAATCGTTCGTGTTATCAACAATTTGGCTCCGGGACTCGATTACGGTTCGCTTTCGACCAATTTCGGCGATTCGCTGAATGCGGTCAGAAGTGCTGCCGGATATATCAATGTCGATACGAGCAAATTGGACTTGAACCGCAATTCGGCGGCTTCAAACGATCTGAAAGACACCTACGGTCTCGGCGATTGGGCAACCACCGCTGAAAAAATGTATTTTCCGACCGAACCGGGCGTTGCCGTTCCGGCTTGGCGCGTTTTGATCTGGCAGCCGAAAAATGCTTATTACGTCATCGTCGACGCCGAAACAGGCTTGATGCTCTGGCGCAAAAACATTACGGAAGACCAAACGCAATCGTCAACCTACAATGTTTATACCAACACCAATGCAATGGTAAACAGTGCTGACAGCCCTGCGCCGTTGTCACCGGGACCGGTCGATCCGGGTCTTGGAACACAAGGTGCAGTCATTGCTAGAAATAATGTCACCCGTATCGGTAATGAAGCTCCATACACATTCAACAACAACGGTTGGATCACTGACGGCGGCAACACGACCGACGGTAATGCTGTCGAAGCGGGTATTGACCGCGACGGCACAAACGGCGTTGATGCGCCGCAAACCGGAAATCCGAGCAGAACATTTACCACGACAGGTCCGGCTTGGAACCCGCCGCCGGGAAATCCGGCACCGGGCGACAATCCGACAGATCCGCAA
>DAITPE010000695.1:0-2816 GCA_036833775.1 Pyrinomonadaceae bacterium
GAGATCGGTAAGGTTCTGCCGATGTTTTGGAATGCTTTTCAAAAACTCAAAAATGAAGCGGTAAAACGAAAAACCGATGCCGTGATTCTTGTCGATTTTCCCGATTTCAATCTAAAACTCGCCAAACCGCTGAAAAAAGCCGGAATTAAAGTATTTTATTATATTTCGCCGCAACTTTGGGCGTGGCGTAAATACCGCAAAAAAACGATCGAAAAATACGTCGATCTGCTGCTTACGATCTTGCCGTTTGAAAAAGATTGGTATGCAAAACAGGGAATCGAACATGTCGAATACGTTGGAAATCCGACCGTCCGCGAAGTTCATTCAGAACTTACAAAAGAAGAATTTTGCGCGAAATATAATTTAAATGAAACGAAACCGATCATTTCGCTTCTTGCCGGAAGCCGTCATAAAGAAATTGTCAGAATTTTGCCCGTTTTACTCGAAACGGCGGCGATAATGACAGGAAAAAACGCGGAAATTCAATTTATCATTCCGCTTGCAAGAAACCGAAAACACTCTGAAATTGAAGAAGCAAAGCAAAAAGTGCGGTTAAAGCTTGAAAATTTAAATCTTACGATCGTGCAAAACGAAACGCACGAAGCCTTAAATGCCTCTGACGTTGCCGCCGTCACGAGCGGAACGGCAACGCTCGAAACGGGAATTATCGGAACGCCGATGGCGATCGTTTACAAAACTTCCGCGCTCAATTACAAATTGCTTCGTCCTTTGATCACGGTCGAACATTTCGGTTTGATAAATTTGATCGCCGAAGAAAGATTGGCGAAGGAACTGATCCAAGACGATTTCACGCCCGAAATTTTGGCTGACGAACTTTTTCGGCTTTTAGAACCTTCCGAAAATCGAAAGTTTCGTGATAAATTAAATGCCGTCACCGAAAAATTAGGTCATGGCGGTGCGTCGAAACGCGCAGCCGAAGCGATCTTGAAATTTCTTCAATAAACTTATGAAAATCTTTGTAAAAATTTCGCTAATTTTACTTTTAACCAACATATTCGCAGGAACTCATAAAATACACGCCATTGAAATAACGCATAATTCGTTCAATGGTAAGGCAAATTTTGATGAGATCGATGATTTGTTGAAAGCCGCATTTGAACTTTACCGCGAGAAAAAATATGACGACGCACTTGAAAAATGTAAGAAAGCAGGCGAAATAAATCCGAATGATCCGCGAGTTTTTTCGATCACGGGTTTAATTTATATGGCTCAATGGCAATTGAAAAATGCTTCCGACAATTTTTCCAAAGCCATTGAATTACAGCCGACCAATAAATTTTTGTATCTTTATAAATCAAAAGCCGATCATTTCAGAAATGAATGGGTTTTGGCTGAGGAATCTGCTCGCCAAGCGATCAAGTTAGATTCAAAGTTTGCCGAAGCTTATCAAATGCTCGGCAATTCGCTGCGTTATAGAAAGGAAAAAAGTGCCGAAGCGGTGACGGCTTATCGAACTGCACTCGAACTCAATCCAAAATTGCCCGGACTTTTAGAAAGCCTCGGCGGGCTTTATCGAGAAATCGGTGATGAAAAAGGTTCTGAAGAACTGTTGAGAAAGGGAATTGAATCTGACCCGCAGAAAATGGTCGGTCGATTCGATTTGGGCAGAATGCTGGTTAAACAGGGCAGATTGGCGGAAGCACGAAAACTTTGGGAAGAAAGAACATCCGACAAAGACAATACATTTCCGAATTTCATTACTGTTTTAGAACGTGCGGAAAACCTCGAAAAGGCTAAAAAGGAACTTGCAGCAAAACCCGACAGTCCCGAAGCACTTTTTCAAATGGGAAAAGCCGTAATGGAAGGCGACTCTTGGGTAGTTGACGGCAGACAGGAAAAGGCTGTCGAATATTTTAGAAAAGCCTTGAAGGTGAAACCGAACTTCGTAGAAGCACAATTCCAAATTTGCAAGGCTTATGTGCAAGTTGCAGACACTTTCGGAAATAAAAATCCTTTAGTCGATAAAGAATTGGCGATACTTCGTAAAATGGACGCAAAACTTGCCAAGGAAATCGAAGATTACCGCAAAAATTATTCGGGCGGACTTAGGGCATCGCCAATTAATTGATTACTATATTTTTTTCATCAATTTGAACCGTCATTGACACGCCGCCGAATTGAGAACTTTTTCGTAAATTTCCCATAGATTCGGCGCGGCTGATTCCAGAATTTTGACGTTGTAATTATCTTTGATAATGTCATTTTTCGTCTTTCTGGCGATCGTCATTATTTCGGCTGAACTTTGATTCACCGCTTCCGAAGTTTCGGCTTCGTCGTAATAGACAGTAGCGTTTAGCAGAAATTTTTCACGATTGACGAGCCGATTGATCTCGCCGAAGATGTTCGATTCGACCAGATTTCTCGTGACATCGAACGTGCGCGGATGGCAAAGATAATTGCCGTTTGAATTAACGGCGGCAAGCAGATGTTTTTTTCCTGAATTCTTGTCCGTCGAACTGATGCTGACCGTCCACGAATTTCTGTAATCGGGCAGAAAAAAGTCCAAGTTGAATATTTCCCGCGAATCACGGATCGAAGCGATATTATCCGAGATAAATTTGTTCGTTCTTTGTATGTCTTCGGCTTTTTTTCTTTCCCGTTCTTGTTCTTTCAGTTCAGCTTTGGTCTGACCGAATGCATTTGGGAGAGAAAAAAAGAAAAGCAGAAAAAATACAGTTAAAGCTCTGTAAATCATTTCTATTTATTCCTTTTGCGACAGATAAATAAAAAATAACACAGAATTTCCGCAAAAATCTATTTTTCGTTTAATTTTTTCTTGATTTCTTTCACGTCAT
>DAITPE010000696.1:0-2810 GCA_036833775.1 Pyrinomonadaceae bacterium
GTTCCGAAAACATTTCCGAATCCTGGATAATTCGTGTTTGAAACGCCTAAAATGTTGGTCGTGTTAAAAAGATTGAAAACTTCGACGATCGGTTCGAGCCTGAATCTTTCCTTGAATTTGAAAACTTTCGACAATCTGACATCGAGCGAACTGAAATTGTCGTTAAATCTCGCATTTGTCGGCGCAAGCGGAATTTGTTGAGCGGCTGGCAATCCTGCGTTTAACGAAGTCAAAAACGTATTTAATTCGCCGACGTTTTTAAATAATCTGCCGCCCGCGTTTCTTTGAATTTGCGGAATGCGCGATTGTCCGCTCGGCAAAATAATGTCCATCGGAACGCCCGAAGCAAGCGTTAAAATCGGCGAAACTCTGAAACCGTAAGGCATTTCGATCGTTCCTGCAATCGTGAAACGGTGGCGTTGATCGTTCGGTGTCGGAGCGAATTCACGCTGTAAATTGTTTGAATCGATCGGACCGTTTGAAAACGGGATTTGATCATCGTTCGCATAATTAAATGCTTTTGAAAGCGTGTAAGCGGCGCGGAAACCAAAGCGATCGGCAAAGCGTTTTTCCATCGAAAGAAGTAAACCGTCGTAGAAAAACTTAACACTCGATTCGAGATTTACAACTCTATCGGGACCGCCGACAACCGGATTATTGACCACGCCGATATTGCGACCGATGATGAAATTCGTGCCGAAATTATGCAGATAATCGGCGCGGACGACGTAATTTTTATAAAATTCGTATTGAATTCCGATATTCGATTGCTGAACCATCGGGTTTTGCAGATCGTTGTCGATAATGTTGATACCCGAAGCACCAGCTCCGGGCAAAACGAAGCCCGTGAAAGGATCGGAAAATCTCGGCGCGAAAGGTAAAAATCTGCCGTTTTGATCGAGAAAGATCGGAACGCCGTTTTGATCGGTCAAAGCATTTCCGGCGCGGACTTCGACGGGCAAAGCGCGACCGTCCAAACCTCTTTCCAAAGTAATAATCTGCAAAGTCACGCGGTCGTAATAAATTCCGTAACCGCCGTGAACGCTCAATTTATCATTCAACGTTGACCAATTAAAACCAACGCGCGGCGCGAAATTGTTGAGATCGGCTTTGCGGTCGCCGCGATAGAACGAGCGCACGAGCGGATTAATATTGTTATAACCCGAATTATTTTTGACGTTTGTATCGACTTCATAACGAAGTCCTAAATTAAACGTCAGATTCGGACGAACGCGCCAATCGTCTTGGATAAAACCTGCGAAATAATTGTTGTCAACATTGTCTAAAAACAAATCCTGATTCGGCAAACCGCTTCGGAGTGTGACGGCGAAAAGCAGATCGTTGTCGTTTATCTGACCATCGTTGTTGCGGTCGAAATCGGCGAAATCCTGCACGAATTCGACGCGTCCTTGGCGGAAAACACCCAAGAACAAACTCGAATCGACCTTTTGAAATTCGCCACCGAATTTCAGCGTGTGATTGCCGATAATTCCCGTCGTTGCGTTTGAAAATTGCAGACGGTTTTGTTTCGTTCCCTGCGGAACTCGAAAGCTCGAACCGTCTAAAATGCTTGGAAAAGTGTATTGAATTCCGGTTGAAAGCGGCGCGATGAAATTGTCGAAATTATTGATGCTGAAACTGAAAGCGTTCAACCAATTTGAATTTATGACATTCGTCCAATTCGCCATTCCCGAATGAAAACGGTTTTGCAAATTCTGCAAATATGAAGCCGAACCGAGTGCGCGGTCTAATTTGCTCGAACCGTTTGCGTCAACGTCTTCAAACGAATAGCGAAACTCAAAACGATTTTTGTCGTTTGCCTGATAATCAAGGCGCGTGTTGAATAAATAATCTTTCAGCGGTGCTTGGGCAAAACCGCGCGTAATTTGTCTGGCGGCGACATTGCGGATTCCGACGAAAACAGCGTCCGTTTGATCGCGCAATTCAAACGCGCCGAAAGCGAATAGTTTATCTTTGACGATCGGACCGCCGAGCGTGAACGAATATTGCTGACGGTCGAACGGCGGCGTGGTTTGCGTCGTGTTGCCGAAGTTTGCGGGCGATTCCTGCAATTTTTTGTCGCGGAAATATGCCGAAACCGAACCGTGAACGGCATTCGTGCCGCCTTTCGTGACGACATTTATCACCGACGAAGCCGAGCGACCGTATTCGGCAGAATAACGATTCGTCGCCATCTGAAATTCCTGTACGGCATCCTGCGAAATATTTATCAACGCGCCGCCGACGTTTTCGTCGTTGTTGTCGGTTCCGTCTATCATAATATTTCCGCCGCGTCCGAGCTGTCCGGCGGAAGAAATGACGATCGTATTCGTTTTCGTCGGATCAAAATTCGGTGCAGGCGCATTTCCCGGCGTTAAAAGCGCGAGTTCGAGAAAATTGCGACCGTTGAGCGGAAGATTTTCGATTTCTTTATCATTTATTACAGAATCGACTTTTGAATTTACCGTATCAACGAGCGGATTTATTCCGAAACTTTCGTCCAAAATGATCTCCTCGATTTTCCCGACGCTTAAAGACGCATTTGAATTTACTGTTTGTCCGACGTTCAAATTGATGTTTTCATAAATCAATTTTTCAAAACCGTTCGCGTTGTATTCAACTTTATAAATACCGATCGGCAGACTGGAAATTACATAAACGCCTTCGCCGTTTGTCGTAACCGTTCGCGTTGAATTTGTCGCTTTATTGGTTACGGTCACGGTCGCGCCTTGAATAACTGCGTCGTTTTGGTCAGTCACGACACCTGTTAAAGTTGCGTTTGCTTGCTGGGCGAAAATTGCGGAAGAAAG
>DAITPE010000697.1:0-2809 GCA_036833775.1 Pyrinomonadaceae bacterium
GAAAAATTGCATCAAAACATTTTCGATTCAGAACTTTCGGTTATTCCCGATTCCGCGCATTTACCAAACTTGGAACAACCCGAATTATTTAATGCGGAAATTCTCGATTTTCTCGATAAGATCAAATATTAATTTTGAATAATCCTATTTTTACAATAAATTCCAAAAAGTTTGATGATTCCATCCACCGCTCGTGGAATTGTGAATTAATTTCTAATGTTGATGCTTTATACATTTTTGAAGGAAAATTTTCCGAAGAAATTCATCACCCGCAAATTGGCGTTATCAGACGCAATACTCGCTCGACAGAATTTTTTTGGTTGGATAAATATTTTAGCGTTTTTAAGTTTGAAACTGATGCCGGAAAGTTAGTCGGATTCTATTACAATATAAATTTGCCGCCGATTATAAACAACAATATTCTGGATTTCATTGACCTGGATATTGATGTTTACGTTGATTCAAATTTCAACATCAGAATACTTGATGAAGATGAGTTTTCAATTAATTCCGAGAAGTATCAATATCCAACCGAATTGGTTTTAAAAGTAAGAAAAACCTTGGATTTGCTTTTAGAACTGATTGCAAACAGAGAATTTCCTTTTAATTCAAGTTAATAAAATACGTTAAGAGTCGGGTTGCCGACTCTTAACGTATTTTATGTAAAATATTATTTATTTTGCAGTAAGTAAAGGCTTTAATGAACCAATTAAAGTAAAGATTCAATTGTTATTTAGGCTGAATTCTGATCAGAAAACTGCAAATTAAAATCGGCACGCCGGGCGTAACGGAAATTCGTTGACCTGTCGGCAAATCATAATTATTTATCGTTGCGGGATTTCTGCCTTCATTAATAATCCAATAATTGCCTGCTCCGTCAGTGTGAAGAGTTAAATGTTTTCGACTGATTTCAGGATCGCCCGCTAATGGAATATCGACGGGTTTGCTTTTTGAGCCACGTCCGATTGAAATTTCGTTTAAATAGATCGGAACTACATTTTGTCTGACGCCGCTGCGCCAAATTTCCAATTTATAAAGTTCGTTTTGACGTTTATGAATGTGCGTCATTTCTTCCGAATCTTCGTTTTGAATAGGCACTGCTTGTGAAACATTAATTTGCGGAACGGTCGGCAAGGGATTTTGACCTGTTTGCGGCTGTATAAAATTCGGGGAAGTTCGCGGCGGCGGTGCGTAATTATTTGGTTGATAATTATTCGGAGAATAATTTGCCTGTTGTAATACAGCAGGGTTCGGCTGAATTTGCGGAATTTCAGGTAAATTTTTCGGTCGTGCCAAAACACCTGTTTTGTTACTGGATGAATCTTCCCAACTGTGCTGCACACGAACGTCACCTTTTTCCAAAGTCCCGTCAATTCTCAGTTCAACTACAAATGTTTTAGTTTCGAGTTTTTTCTTTCCTGAAATCTCTTTGGCACGTTCGGCAAGGATATGATACAACCCCTGTTCAAGCCCTTTGCGCTTGATTCCCTGCCAATCTTTATCGTCTTCACTGCTCAGAAAAATTATGTATTCGGTCGGAATAATGGTTGTTCCCTGCGGCAATGGAACCATTTCACGCTGCATCACATCTTCGACGGCACGCGCGATCTTTACGATAAATTCTTCCGAAATGCTGCGCGGCTTCACTTGGGCATCGCGCGCGGCTTGTTCCAAAACCAATTCCGCCGATTCGCCGTCAATCCAACGTCTGACCTTGTCTAAAACACTCACTTTTATTTACCTCGAAATTTTTACAGTATCATCGCCCGATCTGGTTTTCGTGCTGATCCAAGCCCGATCTATCCAACTGTCATTATCTTTCGGGCGACCGTATTCGATAACTTTGACTTCATACCAATTATCATTTGTGCTCAGAATTTGCAACCGCGAATCCTTTGAAACCAATCCGACAGGCTGGTTTTTTGTACTCGGATCGGCACGAAGATTTATGTCGCGTAAAGCAACGGCTTCTTGCGTCGCAAACGGATTTGATATTTGCGGGAAAAGCCCTTTTCCTCTCAAATAATTATTCGTCAGAAACAAACCTCCGGCAAAAACCATTAATAAAACAAGCAAGGTTATAAATTTCTTTGTAATGCCGCGTTTTTTTCTGACGGGTTCATTTCCCGTTTCGATCTCTAATTTCGTTTGAACAGCTTGTTGATTTCGATAATCATTGACCACCGGCAAAGGTTGCGGACTTGGTGTCATTTTACCGAAATTAAAATTATCAACTGCATTTTTTTCCAAATTGATTACCAAAGCCGGATTTTTCAATTGTGGAACATTCTGTAATTTTATATCGCGCGAAGTGTTGAATTTCGGTTTTTGCGGTGCGATCGGCGAATAGCCTCTTGCAATATGCGGTTGAGGCTCGCTCTTTCGGGGATTTACCTGCGTAATCACTTCCCGCAATTCGGTGTATTTGTATAATTTAGCCAAATCTTGCCAGAAATCGTTTACATTTTGATACCGTTCTTTCGGGTTAAATTGCGTTGCTTTATTCAAAACGCTCAGAAGTTCGCCCGCGCAATCTTCCTGCCTGAAAGCGAAAGGTAACTCGGTGATCGGCTGATTTGCCAAAAAACGCGGCGATTCGCCCGTTATCAAAACATAAGCTGTTTTTGCCAAAGAATAAATGTCTGAAGCCGGAGTCAGTTCGGTGAAAGTCATTGTTGACATATTTTCAGACAACATCGGACTATGTTCGGGCGGCGCGAAGATGTTTGTCCCGACTCTCGTGATCGGAGATTCGGCATGACTGAATCTGGCAACGCCGAAATCGGCAATTTTTACCGTGTCCAAATCT
>DAITPE010000698.1:0-2783 GCA_036833775.1 Pyrinomonadaceae bacterium
ATCCCTGTTAATTAATTCTTATAAATTAAATTGCGATCGAAGCGAATTTGTCGGCAAGCACGAGGCTGAACGCGCCCATCAAGGTCGGATGTGCACCGAGCGTCGAAGGCATTATGTTGGCTGACGGATAATCTTGACAGATTGCCGAACTTGCGGCTTCTTCGATCTCTGCGGCGACCAGCGACCAAGCCCGAACGATCGTTCCTGCCACGACCGTCACTTCCGGCGACAAACCTTGGATTAAATTTGAAATCCCCACACCGATGTAATGCGCTGTTTCTTTTAAGGCTTTTTGCGCCGCTTCGTCGCCCTTCAAAGCGATCTCGACCAGACGCGAAAAACTGATCTTGTCTTTTCCGTTCTTTTGCGCCGTAAGTTTTTGATAACGCGCCACCGCCGCGCGTTCGGACGCAAAAGCTTCCCAGCAATCATATCTTCCGGCAGCACACGCGATCGGCGCATTGCTTCCGATCGTCATATGTCCGAATTCTCCCGCGACACCGCCTTTGCCGCGATAAATCTGCCCGTCGAAAACGACACCCGTTCCGATCCCGCTCGTGATCGCAACCAATATAAAATCGCGGACATTGCTGATCTCGGGACGACCGAACCAAAGTTCGGCAAGCGCGGCGGCGTTTGCGTCATTTTCGATCTGAACAGGCAAGCCGGTTGCGCGGCTGATCGTTTCGCCGATCTTCGGATGATGCCAATTAAGATGTGGAATCACCAAAACATCGCCTTTCCACGTTTCGACCATTCCCGGCAAGCTGATGCCGATGCCTTCGATCGAACCGCCGTTTTTATTGATCAGATAACGCGATGCGTCGATGATCTGGTTCATCGTTTTATCGAAATCGCGGTCGGTCGGAAATTCGACTTCTTCCAGTATTCTGCCTGACAGATCGCTGGTGGCGACGATTGTTTGTTTTTTGCCGAGATCGATGCCGAGCGCGACAGCGTGCGACGCTTTAATGGAAAGAAGCTGCGGCGGTCTGCCGCCCGAAGATTCACCGTAAATTTCTTCGACCAAATCTGTCTTTAAAAGTTCGTCAACGATCAGCGAAACGGTCGAACGCTGTAGATCGGTAATTCGCGCAATATCGGCGCGTGAGATCGGACCTTCTTCGCGGACGTAGTTCAATATGATTTGACGATTAATATCGCGGATCGTGTTGGAGCGGGCAACATTAACATTTTTCAAGTTTATTCGTCGAACCATATTGCGTTATCTTAAAAGTAAAACCGTGTTTTGGCAAGCTAGTAAATCGATTTACTAAAAGTTTTAGGAAAAATTAATAAAACCGAAAGCTAGCATTTAAAGAGAAATATTTAATCGTAAACCTTTATATTTTCAGCCGAAGATCAATCAGAAAAAATAAAATAAAATCCGCAAGCAATAATAATAACTTATGTTTGCGGATTTTAAAATCGTTAAGAGTTTCGTCCGAAATCGTCTTGCAGACGAACGATGTCGTCTTCGCCGAGATAATCGCCCTGCTGAACTTCGATAAAAACCATCAATGTGTCAGCCGGGTTTTCGATGCGATGCGCCGCGCCGAGCGGAATGTCGATCGCTTCGCCCGCTTTGCGGATGATTTCTTCGCCGTCGAGCGTAACTTTCGCCGTTCCTTTGACTATAAACCAATGTTCGGCGCGGCGCGCGTGTTTTTGATAGCTCAGACGCTTTCCGGCTAAAACCTCGATGCGTTTGACCTTAAACCCGTCGCCTTCGTCCAACACCGTAAAACTTCCCCACGGACGTTCGTCATATTTCGGCGAATTATCTATTTCTGCTGATTCCTTCATAAATTACTTTGCGACAACCTCGAATTTATCGGTCATCAAATCAACGGAATTACCGCCGACCATCACCGTAAACGAGCCGGGTTCGACGACGGATTTCATCTCCCGATTATAAAACGATAACTTTTCGGGCGTGATTTTGAAAGTCACTTTTTTCGTTTCTCCGGGCGCAAGCGAAATTCTCGCAAAATCGCGCAGTTCTTTGATCGGTCGTGTTACCGAACTGACTTCATCGCGCAGATACATCTGCGCAACCTCGTCGCCGCGCACTTTGCCCGTGTTTGTCACATTCACCGAAACGATCGTTTCTCCGTTCGGCGCGATTTGTTTGTTTTCGATTTTCAAGTCGGAGTATTTGAAAGTCGTGTAACTCAAACCATAACCGAAAGGGAAAACGGGCGCGATCGAAGTATAAAGATAACCGCGTTTTGCCGATGGTTTTTGATTGTAATACGCGGGCATTTGACCAACCGATCGCGGAAAAGTGACAGGCAATTTTCCGCCCGGATTGTAATCGCCGAAAATTACATCAGCCGCCGCGTTTCCGGTTTCTTCGCCGAGATAAAAGCCTTCCAAAATCGCCGGAACGCTTTCTGCGACATAATTTATCGCCAGCGGTCCCGAATTCGTCAGAAAAACGACAGTCGGTTTTCCGGTCGCCAAAATTGCTTTGACGAGTTCGTTTTGTCTGCCGACGAGTTCCAAATTATCGCGGTCGCCGAGATGATTATCCGCCCAAGCTTCTTTGTTCGTGTCTTCGTTTCCGCCAATCGAAAGAATGACCGCGTCGGAGTTTTGCGCGGTTTTAACGGCTTCGGCGATCAACTTACGGTCGCTTTCTTCATCGTTCAGCGTCGAAGTATCGCCAAACCAATTGCCGCCTTCTTTCGTAATTTTTACACCTTCCGCGTAATTTACTTTGACGGAATTGCCGAGCTTGTTTTTGATTCCTTCCAAAATGCCGACTGATTTCGGCGGTT
>DAITPE010000699.1:0-2783 GCA_036833775.1 Pyrinomonadaceae bacterium
GAAAAATAATTCTATCCGTTGTTTCTTTTATCTTTTGGGCATTTTTTGCCTTTCTGCGCAATTTGTTTTTTCACAAACGCTCGATCTTTCCGGCGAATGGAATTTTTCGCTCGACAAAAACGATCAAGGAATTGCGGAAAATTGGTATGAAAAGCGTTTAAACGAGAAAATAAAACTTCCCGGCGTTTTGCAATCGCAAGGTTACGGCAACGAAATTTCGACCGAAACGCCTTGGGTTTTGTCGCTTTACGATAAAAATTGGTTTCTGCGCGAAGATTACAAAGAATTTGCAAAAAACGGAAAAACTAAAGTTCCCTTTCTTTCTCAACCGCCGAAACATTATCTCGGCGCGGCTTGGTATCAAAAAGAAATTGAAATTCCCGCAAGTTGGGCAAATAAAAGGATTGTTTTGTTTCTGGAACGTCCGAAATGGAAATCGACGGTTTGGATCGACGGAAAAGAGATCAGCTCTAATCTGAGCTTGGTTGCCGAACACGAATATGATCTCGGAATTTTGAGCGTGGGAAAACATAAATTAGCGATTCGCGTCGATAATCGGATGCTGATGGATTACCGACCGGACGCGCACAGCGTTTCGGATTCACTCGGACAAAGTTGGAACGGAATTGTCGGTAAGATCGAACTTCGCGCGACAAACGACATTTGGATCGAAGATGCACAAGTTTATCCTAATTATCAAGAAAAAACGGCGACTGTAAAAATCAATATCGGCAACAACACTAATAAATCAGGAAACGGAAAGATTACCGCTAACGGCAATTCTTTCAATATTTCTTGGAATGAAAAAGGAGGAAACGCCGAGATAAAACTCGATTTTCCGAACGCCAAAGAGTGGAACGAATTTCATCCGAATTTATACAAAATAAACTTACAATTAAACAGCGAAAACATTGTCGATTCAAAAGAAATCTCATTCGGTTTCGCTCAAATTTCGACCGACAAAAGCGAATTTAAACTAAACGGTCGCACGATTTATTTGCGCGGAACGCATCACGGCGGCGATTTTCCGTTGACGGGTTATCCGCCGACAGACGTTGCGTATTGGAAAAAAATCTTTCAGATCAACAAAGATTGGGGCATTAATCATATTCGTTTTCATTCGTTTTGTCCGCCGAAAGCCGCGTTTGAAGCCGCCGACGAAATCGGAATTTATCTTCAGCCCGAACCCGGAATGTGGAACGTCGTTTCGCCCGGAACTCCAATGGAGAAAATGCTTTACGAGGAAACCGAAAGGATGATAAAAGCCTACGGAAATCATCCGTCGTTTCTGCTTTTGTCGCCGTCGAACGAACCGAAAGGACGCTGGAAAGAAGCGTTCGACACTTGGATGTCATATTACAGAGTCAATGATCCGCGCCGAATTTACACGAACGGAACCGGACACACCGAACGCGAAGTTCCCGATTTGGACAAAGGCACGGATTATCTCGTAATGCAGCGAATCGGTCAAAAAATGTTGCGCGGAAACACGGCTTGGTTCGGCAAAGATTACGGTAAATCGTTGGAAGGAATCGACATCCCCGTTGCTTCGCACGAACTCGGACAATGGATTTCTTATCCGAATTTCGATGTGATGAAAAAATTCACGGGTTATATGAAAGCCGGAAATTACGAGATTTTTCGTGAATCGGCGCGTAAAAAAAGTGTTTTGGCGAAAAATCGGGATTTTGCTTATGCATCGGGCAAATATCAATTAAATTGTTACAAAGAAGAGATCGAGGCAAATTTACGAACGCCGAAAATGTATGGTTTTCAGCTTCTCGATCTGCACGATTATCTCGGACAAGGAACAGCACTGGTCGGAATTCTCGATGCATTTTGGGAAGAAAAAGGCTACGCGACCGCGAAAGAATTCAAGCGATTCAACAACGAAACCGTTCCACTCGCAAGACTTTATAAACAAACATTTCAATCTAATGAAAAGTTTGAAATTGATGTTGAGATCGCGCATTTCGGCGAAAATCCGCTTGAAAATGCCGTTGCATATTGGAAAATACTAGACGAAAAAAACGTCGTTCGTGCGAGCGGCGAATTTCCGAAAAACACGATCAATATCGGCAAAAACATCACGCTCGGAAAAGTAAATGCTGATTTGAAAGAACTTATCGGCGATCGCGGAATCTACACGGAAAAACCGCGAAATGCCCAAGAAGCAAGAATTTTGTCCAGCTTTATGTATCAAAACGGTAAGGCAAAACAATTAAAACTCGTGGTCGGGATCAAGAACACGGAATTTGAAAACGACTGGAATTTCTGGGTTTATCCCTCAAAAATCGAATTCAAAGAATCGAACAATATTGTGATCACACATTCTTGGGACGAAGCCGAAACGAAATTAAAAACAGGCGCGAAAGTTTTGTATATGCCTCGAAAAGCCGATCTCGATTGGACTTCGCCGCCGCTCGATACGGTTCCGGTTTTCTGGAATCGTTTGATGAATCCGGCTTGGGGCAGAATGCTCGGGCTTTGGGTTGATAAACAACACGCCGCGCTTTCGCAGTTTCCGACCGAAAATTTCAACGATTGGCAATGGACGGAAATTATTAAAAATGCGAGAGCAATTAATCTCGACAAATTGCCGAAAAATATACAGCCGATCGTTCAGCCGATTGATGATTGGAACAGAAATTACAAGCTCGGAATGATATTTGAAGTCAAGGTTGGCAAAGGAAAGCTACTCGTTTCGAGTGCAGATTTGGAAAACGATTTGGAAAACCGCATTGTCGCACGACAGCTTAGAAAATCTATTTTAGATTATATGA
>DAITPE010000700.1:0-2776 GCA_036833775.1 Pyrinomonadaceae bacterium
CCGAAACGAATTGCGCCGGCACTCGTCGTGTATGTCAGCGAAATAACGGTCGTAAATTTAATGCTGTCGCCGACATTTAAAGAAACGGGCGAACCCGAATTCGTAAAATGCGCCCAATATGCATCGGAACTTCCCGAATTTACCGCGATCGCAACCGAACCAACGGCATCAGTGCGCGGATTATTTCGCGCCGAATACATCGCCATCGAATTGTTCGGTAAATCCTGATTCGTGCTGCTTCCGTCGGCAAAAACATCATCAATTATCACGATCGAAGCCGCATTAGTAAAAACATAAAATGTCGCGCCGAAAACCAAAAACGCGGCGGCGAATAAAGCGATAAATTTTCTGTATTTAAACATTTTATTTTCTTGACGCATTATTTTTTTATTCTCTCTTTCCATTTCAGATAATCTTTTTCTAATAATTCTTGCGGGGCAGAAACATACCAAGCGTAGCCGTTTCGGCGTTCCGCTTCGATCTCGGAAACATCGTATTTGATAACCGAATCGCGTCCGACAAAGATCGGTTTCATCGTTTCGATTTGATAGAAACGCGCCCAGATCGGCGGCGCATTTTTGTCTTTAACGACTCGGTTTTCACCGTTTCGATGTTCCCAGCGAATTCCTTTTAACTCATTTTTCTTAAACCATTTAATTGCCGATTCGATCGCTTGGACGATTTGCGGGTTCGGTTTTTCAATTCTCATCAAATAACGCACGATTCCGACCGATTCGCCAGCCGAAAGCGCGATCGGTTCAAAAGTTCGGGCAGGCGCAGGTTTTAAAGTATTTTCGTCATACTGCTGCGCCCAAATTGTTTTCTTACTGCCAATTTTAATTTGTGTTTTGAGCAAAACGGGCAAAGCTCTTTCGATTGCTTTTTTCGCGTTTGAGCGTCTTTCTTCGTCAACAAATACAAAATCTTCGCGTTTTTCGGCAACGTCGCGCAGTAGATTCAAAACGCCGATCATCGCGTCGTCGTTAAAAGTAATGTGTGTGTAATAACCTGTTTTGAGCGGAAAATATTGCGGAAAACCGCCGTTTTGGTATTGCGAAGCGAGCAAAAAATCCAAACCGTGATTAAATGATTCTTTATACCACGGAAAATTATTCGGCGGCGTTGTTTTTTTCAAACTCGCCGTGATCATCACAGCTAAAAAACGTATTTGTTCATAAGTCGCGCGATTGTCGATCGTCGTTTCCCCGGCGTTGACTTTATTTTTGAGAAGATTTGCTTTTTCAACTCCCGTCAGCATCGCTGCCATATCGATATTTTTTTCCCAACCGCCGTTCGTTTTTTGATACCAACAAACTTGATCGGCAATCCGCGCCGCGTCGTCCGTTTGATACCAAAGCGGAATTTGATCGAAAACTCGGTTCCACGAAACGGGATTCCAATCCGGCTGAGTTTTTTCGAGCCATTCGTCAGTCGAGCTTTTCGGATTCCAGCCGTCTTTTCCTTTCAAAAAATTTTCGGTTTCAAACTGCTTTGCTTCTTCTTTTGAAATCTGATGAATCCATTTCACGCGGCTCTCAGGTTTCGCGCCCGCGCCTTTTGAATTAAATTCGGCAAAATACGCGGTTTTCTCATTTTCCTTGTTTCCCCAATTGTTCCAGCCTTCGGCGCGAATGTGCGCGTCCATTTCCGTATTCAAAAAAATCGTCCGCCCGTAAGCGCGCCAAGGACGACCGAGAAAAACGCCTTTTTCGATATTTTCGCCCGTCAACTTTGAATCGATAAAAACGTAACCGCTCGCTTCGTCAGCCGAAAAACGCATCGGCGCGGCGATGTAACCGTCGCCTTTTGAATGAATTACGCATTTATCGAAAACTGCTGCGGCTTGTCCGAAAATAAAATCGACGTTGCCTTCGATGTAGCAATTTTCAAAATATTGCCGTCCGCCTTTTGCATAAAGCGTGTCTTGAAAACCCAGAAATTTGCAGTTCTTAAAAATAAGGCGGTCGGCTTCGCTCGAAACTGCCACAGCCTGCGTTCCGCCTGTTCCAGTATTAGCTTTGTAATCGTAAGAATTTTGAAAAGTGAGGTTTTCCGCGTGAAAATCGTGTCCGCCGATGTAAACCGCATAAGCCGCCGAAGTCGTTCCGGCGTGTTTGTTGTTTAGATCGTATCGAATGATCGTCGTTTCGCCCGCTTCGCCGATAAAAGAAACAAACGGTTTACTTGACGGAATCCGAATCTGTCCGTCATAAATGCCTTTTTTGATAAAGATCGTAAATCGTGTTTTATTATTTTCGGGAACTTTTTCGAGTGCTTCGTTGATCGTCCGAACATCGCCGCTTCCGTCTGCCGCAACCGTCAGATCGATTTTTTTCAACGCAGTTTCCGCGCGAACCTGAAAATTCATCAGCCCGAAACACAGAAACAACCCGATAAATAAATAAATCTTCATCCCTTTACACAAATCTGCGCGAAATAATTCTTTAGAAAACAATCCCGCTTTCATTGATCGTTTTTTGAGAAAATCAGCCAATAATTTAAATTGTTTTCAGCTTTGCTCAGCCATTGTTCGTATATTTATTTTCACAAATACGTTTTGTAGAATAATGTTAATTGGTTTTACCAATTTATGCAAGCCGATTTTATTATTTTTACAAATTAGGTGAAATCCGATATTTTTGACATATTTCAAACCCATTTATTGACATTATCCGCTTTTCCGTTTCCATTCTAAAAGACCAATACAAAACACTCTTTAAAGATGGTTTAACCAATAGCGTTTTTTGGCATTTTCATCAGACTTTGTTTCTTTTCA
>DAITPE010000701.1:0-2775 GCA_036833775.1 Pyrinomonadaceae bacterium
ATTATTGGAAATGTCCCGCTACTCGCGCCATTATTTGCGTCGGGTAATTTCCGATTTCATGATATTTTTGCGTTGCGATCTTCGGGAAATAAGTTGCGGCTGCTTGTCCGAGCGGCGAACCTGTGCCGCCGACTTTCAAATTTTCCCATTTCGACGCATAACGTCTTGCAAAACTGACGGCTTCTGTGCCGACCATTCCTTGCGATCTGGCTTGCGCCAAACCGACTCGATAGGCGTTTCCCATCGCTAATGCAACTGTTCCTTCGCCGCCATTATACGCCGCCGTCACGAATTTCCAAAATTCTACGCCGTCCGGCTGTCCGTAGCGCGAAAAAGCGATTTCGCCCAAACGCTTGGCTTTGATATTCAAAAGCCGTGCCGCGCCCGGAATTGCTTTTGAAGGATCGAGTCTTTCATCCGAACTTGAACCTGCAACGCCGACGTTCAAACCGACTTCGCGGGCGGCAACTCTGCCAAATTGCGCGATTCCCGCGTAACCATAACTGTTGATCACGGTCGGGTGAAATTTAGACTCTTGTGCCAATAAACTTTTCAAAACTGCCGGAGACAATCCGGGACACCATTCTATTGCGTTAGCAATTACGTTATCATAGCGCGTAGTATAATTGTCAAGATTTCCCGCGTTTATTTTAAAATTACTCGCTTTTGAAAACGCTTTGTCTAAATCTTCCTGTTGATTGACCAATCCGTTCAGCTCTTCCGCGCCGATCACGTCTTTGATCTCGTTGAGCGTCGGATGCACGAGAAGTGCGCTGATCGAATTCCATTCGTCGAGCAAATCCTGATGCTGCGACGTGAGCGGAACGCCTTTTAATTCGGGATGCCGCGCGTAAAAAACTAAATCTGTTAATTGCCAAGGATCGGTCGCGCCGAGCTGGATCGCTTTGATGATCGTCTTTAATTCTTCGACGGTGCGCTCGCGCAGCCAATCGTTTTCCGTTGCGCCCGAACGATGATCTTTCGTTTCGTTTCTTGAAAAATCTTCGCGGTTTTCGACTAAAAACGATTTTCTTTCAACGTCGAACGTCTTCGTGCCGCGCGTTTTGTTGACGATTTTTTCGTCGGTTCGCGTCGGAAGCGGAATCAGCGGAGTTTGAATTTTAAGATTATCGCCAGCCATTTCTTTAACTCAAAAAATTAAATATTCGTGTTCAAAACCGTTTTGATACCGCCAGCCATTTGATCGACGACCTTACTCATCACTTCGATATGCTGACCGACCTGATACATTCGCGCCTGTAAGGCAAGAAGCTCGCCTTGCGACAGATTTTTATCCGAGCGCATAATCGCTTCGACATCTTTGTATTCTTTTTCGACCTGTTCAAAACGACCTTGCAGATTGTCCGAAGTTATTTGATTGCCCTGATTGTGATTGTAAGCTTCGCGGATCAAACTCGTGCGCGAAGTCTTCAAAAAATCGGGAAGCATCTCGTTGAGTCTGCCGGATTCTTGTTTGTATTTTTGATTCGCGGCTTCGAGCTGCGATTGGATTTCGTCGAGTTTCGGTTGATTTTTCGGTTCAGGAGTTGTTTGAGTTTCCTGTGTTTCGACCTTTTGTGCAGGCTCGTTTTTTTGCAGGTAGCTTTCAAACGAACGCTTGCCGTTGGTTTGCGTTTCGGCTTGCTGTTTAAGACCTTGATTTTCGAGACCTTGCTGGAAAAACTGCCCGACAACGGCGGAAATATCACTCATTTTTTCTACTTCTCCTTGATGAATTTGACTGTCTCGACCAAAAGACAATCTAGGCTTTCCATAGTTATCGGCGGCAAAGAAAAAATGTTTCCTGTTTTTTTGAAAAAAAAGATCGTAATTTTTTTAGCTTGAAAATAAGAGGTCTGAAACAGTTCTAATAGTTGAAAAAGATAACTTGCACTGAACCAATGTAAGTCTGCACTGAACCAGTGCAGACTTACATTGGTTCAGTGCAGACTTACATTGGTTCAGTGCGGACTTACATTGAACCAGTGCAGACTTACATTGAACCAGCGCAGACTTACACTGGTTCAGTGCAGACTTACATTGGTTCAGCGCGGACTTACATTGAACCAGCGCAGACTTACATTGGTTCAGTGCAGACTTACATTGACTCAATGTAAGTCTGCACTGTAACGGTGCAAACCTGAACTTGGTGGAAAAGCGTCGGTTTCGGGCTGATTTTATTGCATTTCTTCGTCCGTGTTTCGGCAAAAACTTAAGAAAATCTTTCGGCTGTATAAAGAAGTGCGCGGGTGCGCGTGAAGCATTTTTCGAGAATTACTTGGTTTTCGGGTTTGAGCTTTTGCGTTAAAACGTAGTTTAGGTCGATTCGTGCGCCTTCGTAGTTTTCCAAAAGGATAAAAACTTCGCCGCGATTGACGCGGGCGGGGATGTCGTTCGGATCGGCGGCGAGCGCGGCGTTCAGATGCGGAAGCGCGCGCGCCGGATTGTTTTCTCTCAGCCATAATGCGCCGAGCGCGGCTTCGAAATAAGCGGTCGCGGGCGCAAGCGCGATCAATCCTTCAAAAATCGTGATCGCTTCGTGGTTGCGACCTTGTTCGGCGAGTGCGAAACCGAGTTCGGAAACAAGGCGGATTTCGTCCGCCGTCCAGCCTGCCGCCGCGCCGAGCGACACCGCGCCGTTGATCCATTCTTGTTCAAACTGCATCATAACTGAATTCAAAATTAACTTAAATTTTCGGCAAAGTCATCTTTAAAAGTTTTTTGAGTCGGAACGCCTGCGCCCTCGCAGGCAATGAGCGCGGGTAGCGCGAACGA
>DAITPE010000702.1:0-2762 GCA_036833775.1 Pyrinomonadaceae bacterium
AGAATCGGATATTTTAGACGTTTGGTTCGATTCGGGTTCATCCTGCGTCGCCGTTTTGGAAACTCGCGGCGAAACTCTGCGTTTTCCGGCGGACGTTTATTTGGAAGGCGGCGATCAATATCGTGGCTGGTTTAATTCGAGTTTGATGTGCGGAATTGCCGCGCACGATTCTGCGCCATATAAGCAAATCTTGACGCATGGTTGGGTCGTTGACGGCGAAGGTCGCAAGCAGTCGAAATCGCTCGGAAACGTCACGTCGCCGAACGAAATCGTCAAACAATCCGGCGCGGAAATCCTGCGTCTGTGGGCGGCGGCGGTTGATTACACTGAAGATATGCGCTGTTCGAAAGAGATTTTGGATCGCGTGACAGATGCTTATAGAAAAATCAGAAACACGCTTCGTTACGCGCTCGGAAATTTGGACGGATTCAATCCCGACACCGATACGGTCGCGCTTTCCGAAATGCAGGAACTCGACCGCTGGGCTTTGGCGAGTCTTGACGAATTGACCGAAAAAGTCCTGAAAGGCTTTGAAACTTACGATTTTCAAATCGTTTATTCGAGTCTTTATCATTTCTGCACGGTCACGCTTTCGGCGCGTTATTTCGACATTCTGAAAGACCGTTTGTATATCTTTGCGCCGACTTCCGTTTCGCGTCGTTCGGCGCAAACCGCGCTTTATCAGATCACGGACACGCTTTGCCGTCTGCTCGCGCCGGTTTTGGTTTTCACGTCCGACGAAGCGTTTGAAAATCTGCCGCATCAAAAAATTGCTTCGGTTCATCTCACCGATTTCCCGAAGGTTGCAGGCGTAAAAGACGAAAAACTGCTTGCAGATTGGGAAAAACTCTTTGCGATCCGCGACGAAGTTTTGAAAAAATTAGAAGAAGCGCGCAACGAAAAATTGATCGGCGCAGGATTGGAAGCAAAAGTCGTTTTGACTGCCGATAAAGAAACGACGCGGTTTTTAATGCCTTATTACGAAGATTTGCGCTACATTTTCATCGTTTCGCAAGTTGAAGTTCACGAAGGCGATGCTTTATCGGTCGAAATCCAAAAGGCTTCGGGCGAAAAATGCGAACGCTGTTGGAATTATTCGGTCAGAGTCGGCGAATTTGAAGAATTTCCGACCGTTTGCGAACGCTGTTTCGAGGCTTTGAATGAGATCGGTAAAAGCGCAGAAGTGTAAGAAATTTGCAAATTGAGTCTAAAAACAAAATATTCCTTGGAGGTAAATTAAGATGTTTAGAAAAACAATTATAATTTTATTAATCAGTTTATTAACAAACTTCGCAGTTTTTGCCGCCGAAAGCACGAAAGAGAAAGAATTTGCCGAAAAGGTGAAAACCGAAATTTCAAAACTCGGAACCGGAACTGACGCAAAAGTTAAAGTAAAACTCAAAAACGGAAAAACCATAAAAGGCTATATTACCGAGACAAATGCTGAAAGTTTCGTCGTAAGGAACGAGAAAAGCGGAACAAATGTCGAAGTTGCATATTCCAACGCCAAACAAGTTAAAGGAAATAACTTGTCAAAAGGAACGATCATTGGTATTAGCCTTGGAATCGCCGTTGGTATTATTATTTTGATTTTTGCGGCGCGAAATTAAGATATAATCACGAATAGTTTCTACATCTTAAAAAATAATCAGAGGAGGTTTTTATGATTATTCCCGTAGTTAAAGAAGTTAATAAAATACCTTATAAATCAGGAGTTAATGAGATGGGATTAGTTTATGCAGAAATTGATTTGATAAGCGTTGACGATATGGTTTTGCATCGTCGCGGTTATTTGGAAGAAGAAAAAATCAAACAAGTTCGCGTTTCGGCGTTGGTTGACAGCGGTGCGTATATGCTTTGCATCAACGAAAATGTCAAAGCGCAGCTCGATCTGCCTTTGATCGAAAAACAATTTAGCCGCTTGGCTGATGAAACCTTGCTTGAACTCGAAGTTGTCGGTCCGGTCGAAATTCGTTTTGAAAATCGTTCGACGACGGTTCGCGCAATCGTTTTGCCGGGAAATTCAGAAGTTTTACTCGGCGCGATTCCGATGGAAGATATGGACGTTTTGATCGATCCGAAACGGCAAAAATTGGTCGTTAATCCCGAACATCCATACGTTGCGACAAAGCATTTGAAGTAAATAAATTATGTTGAAGAAATCATTTCTAGCAATTTCGATTTTGTTTGTTCTGGCATTTTCTGCTTTTGCGCAAAAGGTTTACACGCCCGAAAAAGGTTCGGCGGAGCGAACGGCTATCTTGGATGCTTTGCGCGTTCCGGTCGAAAAAGAATTGAAACAGAAGATCGTTTTTAATATCGAAAATTTCAATGTTTCGGGAAATTGGGCATTTATTTCGGGCAATCCGCAAGATTCCGGCGGAAATCAGCCGAATTACAAAAAAACGCCTTATCAGGAAGCGATCGAAGCCGGAATGTTTGACAATAATTTCTTCGCGCTTTTGAAGAAAACCGGCGGAAAATGGAAAGTTGTCACGCACGCGATCGGCTGCACGGACGTTTGCTACGTGACTTGGTGGAAAGATTACAAAGCACCGAAAGCGATTTTTCCATACACCGAATAATCGACGAAAAAATTACGAGAATCCGCAGAGATTTACAAATAGATACGAACCCGTTTGATTTATATACGTATCTAAGTGTGATAATCTGTGGATTCATTTTTTATTGAGAGATTTGTTGTGAATAAAAAAGATATTTTTTGGAAATTGGGTTATTTGCTCGCGTCGGGTGCGGTTTTT
>DAITPE010000703.1:0-2762 GCA_036833775.1 Pyrinomonadaceae bacterium
CAATCTGGCGATGAAGGTCAACGGCTATCGAAATTCCGTCGCCAAATATTTAAAGTCGCTTGATCTGAAACTCGACGAAGATTCGCTCGTTTTAGATGCCGGAAGCGGAACGGGCATTATCACGCTCGGTTTTCAAAGCGCGGGTTTTCGTCCGAAAAAAAGCATTGCGCTCGATCTTTCCTATAATTCTCTTAAAATCGCCCGCGAACAATTTGAAAAAGACAAAAAAACCGACGAAGAAAATATCGCGCCGATTCAGGGAAATATCTTGAATTTGCCTTTTGCCGATAATACTTTCGATCTGATCTTGTCGTGCGGCGTTTTGGAATATGTTCCGCTCGACGCGGGTTTGTGCGAAATGGCGCGGGTTTTGAAAAAAGGAGCAAGACTCGTAATGATTCCGATCAAACCTTCGTTTGTCGGCGTTGTTCTCGAAATGCTCTACAAATTTAAAGCGCATCCGATCGAAGATGTAAAGGAAATTTCACATCAATATTTTAATATCGTCGGTAATTACAAATTTCCGATCACCGAACCGATCGGCTGGTCGAAAATGATCTTTTTACTCGAGAAGAAATAAAACATTCAGCCTGCGAAATAAACGAAATTAACGAAAAATAAAGCATTGAATATTATTCTTATTTTCGCTTCTTTCGTTTATTTCGCAGGCAAAAAATCATGAAAAAACCATTAATTATCGCGCATCGAGGTGCGAGCGAGCTTGCGCCGGAAAATACGCTTGCGGCTTTTCAACGGGCGATCGACGACAGCGCGGACGGAATCGAATTTGACGTGCGGCTGGCAAAAAACGGCGAAGTCGTCGTTTTTCACGATTCGACCTTGAATCGCGTCGGCACAATCAATGGACGCGTGATCGATTTTACGGCGGAAGAATTGGCGCAGATCGACATCGGTTCGTGGTTTAACACGAGATTTCCGCGCCAAGCAGATGAAAATTTCAGCAATGAAAGAGTTTCGACGCTCAGACAAACACTCGATTTTTTGAAGGATTTTCGCGGATTAATTTATATCGAGATCAAATGCAAAGATTCCGAAGTCAAACAAATTGCCGAAGCGGTTTTTGAATTAATAAAAGATTCGCATCTGCTGCCGCAGATCATTGTCAAAAGTTTTCAGCTCGAAATTATCCCGACAATTAAAAATCATTCAAAAAACATCAAGACCGCCGCGCTTTTCGCGCCGAAAATTATGACGCTTTTGCGAAAGGAAAAACGAATGGTCAATATCGCCGAAGACCTCGGCGCGGATATGCTTTCGATCCATTTTTCGCTCGCGACGCGCAAATTGATGAAAAAAGCCGAAAAGAAAAATCTGCCCGTCACGATCTGGACGGCAAATCACGAACGATGGGTAAAACGCGCAATAAATCTGGGACTTTACGCCGTCATCACGAACAATCCCGCAAGGCTTTCGGCAAAACTCAAGGAACTATAAAAAGAATAGTCCACTATTAAAAAGATGAGTGGACTATTCTGATTTGCCTTTCGACTATTAAATTCTCGGCTTGGACTATTAAATTCTTGGCTTCTACTATCAACTCTTGATAGTCATACTATTAAATTCTTGGGTTGAACTATTAAATTCTTGAGTTGGACTATTAAATTCTTGGGTTGGACTATTAAATTCTTGGCTTGTACTCATCTTTTTTGACTTTCGACTATCAAAAAGATGAGTGGACTATTAAATTTAATAGTAGAACTATCAAAAAGATGAGTAGAACTATTAAAAAGACTAGTGGACTATTAAATTTAATAGTCCTGCTGCTCTTTTTTTATAGAAGCTATCTCAAAAATAATTCCGCTGCTAATCGCGTAGCGATTGAATGAGTTTAGCCGTGTAATTTATTGCACGGTCAAGTTAAAGTAAAAGTTTGCGTCGCGTCAGCGACGATTGATAAAGGTTGAAGAATAATCAGCTGCCGCTGACGCGGCACTTATTTCAACACTTAATTTCCGTGGATTGAAATCCACGGCTAAATTCTTTTAGTCGCTCACGCGACAATCAAGCATATTTTTGAGATAGCTTGTAGTCAAAACCGTTATTTTAATTGATCGGGCAAACTATTTTAAGGAAATTGTGCCTGAATAATCCGTAAAGTCTGCGGAAAATCGAAATCGTCAAAATCACGATAAAACATCAAGAAAAACTTCTTTTCACGGCACATTTAACAATCAGCAATCAGCATTTCGTTATCTGTCCATCTCAATCTTTTCGTTCCTTTCAGTTTTGCCGAAGCGCAAAAGTAAGGCTAAAATTATCTCAATATAAGTTTTTTTTTCAGGATAAATATTTTAACAATGAAGACTTTTGAAAATGTTTTAGGCTTGATCGGCAACACGCCGCTCGTCAAAATCAATAATTTAACTAAACAATACGGGATAAAAGCGCAGGTTTACGCAAAACTCGAAAACTTGAATCCAGGCTTTTCGGTCAAAGACCGCATCGGCGTTTCGATGATAAATGATGCCGAGGAAAAAGGCATTTTAAAACCCGGCGGAACGCTCATCGAAGCGACTTCGGGCAATACGGGCATCGGAATGGCGTTGGTCGCATCGGTTCGCGGCTACAAATGCGTGTTCGTAATGACCGACAAAGTTTCGGTCGAAAAACGCCGTTATTTAAAAGCGGTCGGCGCGGATGTCGTCATCTGTTCGGCGGCGGCGAAATACGGTTCGCCCGATCATTACGTCGAAACCGCGAAACGAATCGCGCGCGAAACGCCGAATTCGTTTTATCCCGAT
>DAITPE010000704.1:0-2757 GCA_036833775.1 Pyrinomonadaceae bacterium
GTTTATTTCGCAGGCAGAAAAAAGCTTAAAAAATTTATGAGTGAAGAAAATAACAGCATAAACGAAGCAAAAACGACTGCCGCGCCGACGCGGAAAAGCAAATTTCCGCTTAAAATAATTCCGGTTTTGCTGATCGTTGCGGTCGGCGGATTTTTGGTTTGGTATTTCTTTCTTCATCAGAAAAACGCGCCCGCAAACATCATCGAAGTCAGCGGACGAATCGAATCGGATGACGCGACGATCGCGCCGAAAACGAGCGGAAAGATCAAGGAAATAAAAGTGCGCGAAGGCGATCACGTCAAAGCCGGCGACATTATCGCGGTTTTGGACGACGAACAGCTTCGTGCGCGCGTCGATCAGGCAAACGCCGCCGTGACGCAAGCCGAAGCGCGTGTCCGTCGTGCGCAACAGCAGATTTTAGTTTTAGAGTCGCAAAAAGATTCTTCAAATCTCGGCGTTGAGCAAGCGAAAACCGACGCACAAGGTCGCGTAAATCAAGCCGAAGCGCAAATCTTGCAGGTTCAATCGCAAATTTCGCAGGCGCAATCGCAGGTTGCGCAAACCGAAGCGCAGCTCGAACAAGCGAAAACGAATTTACAGCAAGCGCGTTACGACGAAGAAAAAGCGCAGAGATTGTTTAATTCGGGCGACGTTTCGGAAAAACAATATCGACAGGCGAAAACGGTTGCCGACGCGCAGGCGAATATTGTCAAGGCTCAGCAAAAACAAGTCGATGTGGCGCGAAACGGTTTGAATATCGTGCGAAATTCGTTGAAAGTCGCACAAGCTTCGCTTACGACGGCAAAGGCAAATCTACAAAATCCGGCGATTCGCGCTTCGCAAACGGCGACGATCGAAGAACAAATCACGCAGGCAAACAGCGATATTGATTCGGCAAACGCCGATGCCGAACGCGCCCGCGCACAACTCCGCGAAGCCGAAGCGAATCGCGGCGATCTAAATATCGTTGCGCCTTTTGACGGAACGATCGCGACGCGTTCAGCCGAACCCGGTGAAGTCGTTTCCGCCGGAACCGCGATCGCCACGATCGTTAATTTCAATCTCGTTTACCTTCGTGCATACGTTCCCGAAAGCGAGATCGGCAAAGTAAAAATCGGGCAAGCGGCGCGTGTTTTTCTCGATTCAAATCCGAATCAGCCGATCGAAGCCGAAGTTTCCCGAATTGACCCGGAAGCGACTTTTACGCCCGAAAACACATATTTCCGCAACGAACGCGTAAAACAAGTCGTCGGCGTTAAATTGGCGATTAGAAATCCAAACGGTTTTTCAAAACCCGGAATGCCCGCCGACGGCGAAATTCTCGTGAACGGCGAATGGACGAGCATCGGTCGAAGCGTGAAATAGAAGAATGGAAATAGATAAATTTGTATGAAATTCCTTGATTTTGAATATGACATTTCTCGAGCAGATGTGAAGGAAGGATTCAAAAATTATAAAAACTATCTTCAAGAAAACGAAAATAATTTTCCAAAATCTGCTTTTAAATTTGCTGCCGCAGAATGGCACTACGACACGATGGATCATCGTTGTCCGCATGATGCGTGGGTTGAATCTTTGTCAATTTTGGAAAAACATCTTCCGAAAACCGAAAGCGGAAAAGGAATAAAAATAGAGTTAATACTTCTGGGCGCGTATCATGACGGACAATTAAAGATAACTTATGAAAATGTAAGGTCTTATCAACTTAATTTGCTTTCGTCAGGCTTTGAAAAAAGCCATCACGGTGATTGGATAATTGATGAAGTTCAGCTTTCCGAAAATAATTTCGTAATTCACGAAATCAAGTTTTGGTTAAACGGAAATTGGCAAATCGAATGCGAGGACATCAAATATGAGTGGCTTCCTTTTGAATAAAATAAAAAAGTCGTATTAGGAAGTAAAAATATGGAAGCCGTAAAAGTAATTGAACTGCTGAAAATATTAGCAGAAAATGACATTGACGTTGTTGTTGACGGCGGTTGGGGCGTTGATGCTCTGCTCGGTAAACAGACTCGTTTTCACGAAGATTTGGACATTGCGATTCAACATAAAGACGTGCCGAAATTGCGGAAAATATTGACTGAAAAAGGTTTTTTCGAGATTCCGCGAGATGACACGAGAGATTGTAATTTTGTGTTGGGAGACGGCGAAGGAAACGCGGTTGATGTGCATTCTTATACGTTTGACGAAAACGGCAACAATATTTTCGGGATTGAGTATTTGCCCGAACATTTTACGGGACAAGGCAATATTGACGGCTATCCGGTTAAATGTATTTCGCCCGAATGGATGGTGAAATTTCATACAGGTTACGAATTGGACGAAAATGATTTTCTGGACGTTTCCGCTTTATGCCGAAAATTTGATATTTCTCTGCCGACAGAATACGAAAAATTTATCGAAAAATAATGAACATTGCCGCGCAAACCCAAATTTCTCCTGAAACTGCGATCAAATTGCGCGGTTTGCGGAAAGTTTACGGCAAATTGGAAGCCGTCAAAGGCATTGATCTCGACATTAAACAAGGCGAAATTTACGGTTTGATCGGACCTGACGGCGCGGGAAAAACTTCGACTTTTCAAATCTTGGGCGGCGTGATGCCTGAAACTTCGGGCGAAATTTCGATCTACGGGAAAAATGCCCGCGAAGCGCGTTCGTTCGTCGGCTATCTTACACAGGCTTTTAGTCTTTATCAGGATTTGACCGTTCTCGAAAATCTGCGCTACATCGGCGATTTGCGGCTTTTGACGAAATACG
>DAITPE010000705.1:0-2754 GCA_036833775.1 Pyrinomonadaceae bacterium
CGAACGCGAATTCGTCACGGCGTTCGTCTATCTTTTCGCCAGCGTTTTGGTCGGCTTTATCGGCGTTTCGCTCGGCGTTTGGCTGGCGAGAAAGTTTTAATTTATCGGATATAATTTTGAGAAACTAAAAAAGACGGCTGTTTTTCTTCAGCCGTCTTTTCTTACTGCAATTTATTTGGTGTCTTCATTGCAATCACAATAAAGCGTGTCGGTAAAACTGGTTTTCTTACCGGATTTTACAAAAGTTCCGTTGCAAAGATAACCTGTATAACCGACCACCGAAGTGTGCGCGGCATCGCTGAAATAATAAGTTTTTTGGGAAAAGACACAAGCAGTTTTCGTCTTTTTCCAATAGGAATTGACAACTAAAGTTGCTGAAAAAAGAATTACGACAGCAAATGTAAACGCAAAGATTTTATTCGCCGATAATAAGTTTTTAATTTTTAACATTTTGATTCTCCTATAGTTACAACGCGAAATGGCTTTCACGTTTGGGAAATGATTGACGGAAAGATCGATAATATCTTCCGTTTGACTACCGGTAATCAGGGGAATGTCTGAAATTATTTCATTAAAATCATTTTTGGTCAATAAAATTGAGTTATTAAAGAAGATTTTTTCGGGCATTTCTGACAGTTTCGACAGCATCTTCAATAGTTGCCGAAACTGCCGTTAAATGTCCCATTTTTCTGCCTTTTCTGGCTTCGGCTTTGCCGTAAAGATGAAGTTTGACGTTTTCGTTTTCTAGAGCTTTTGCCCAATTCGGTTCTTGCGTTTCCCAAACATCGCCGAGCAGATTCGCCATTGCAGACGGCGCGTAAAACTGCGTCGAACCGAGCGGCAAACCGCAAACGGCGCGTAATTGTTGTTCAAATTGCGACGTGACGCAAGCGTCGAACGTCAAATGTCCCGAATTATGCGGACGCGGCGCGAGTTCGTTGATAAGCAATTTTTCGTCCCTCGTCAAAAAGAATTCGACACACAAAGTCCCGACATAATCCAAGGTTTCGGCAACGCTCCGCGCAATTTCGACGGCTTCCGTAAAAACCTTTTCCGAACAAAGTGCAGGCGCAAAACTTACGTCTAAAATATGATTTTCGTGCGCGTTTTCGATCACGCCGTAATGAACGAAATTTCCGCGTTGATCGCTCGCGCAAACGACCGAAACTTCTTTTTCAAATTCGACGAATGCTTCCAGAACCGCGTCGTTTCCGCTGAGCTTTTCAAACGCATTTTCCACTTCGCCGATCGCTTTTATTTTTTGCTGACCTTTGCCGTCGTAACCGAATCCGGCGGTTTTCAAAACGGCGGGCGTGCCGAGCTGCTGAACGGCGTGGTAAAGATCGTCGAGCGTTTTGATATGCCGAAAAGGCGTGTGCGGAAAGTTGTTCTTTTTCAAAAAAGTCTTTTCGCGCAGACGGTTTTGCGTCGTGTGCAGAATTTCACCTTTCGGGTAAACTTCGACAAATTCGGCGGCGGCTTCGACCGTTTTCGACGGCACGTTTTCAAACTCGAACGTGACGACATCGACGCTCCGCGCAAACTTTTTCACCGCGTCCAAGTCTTCATATTCGGCAGAAGTTTCATAATCGGCAACCTGTCCGGTCGGCGTATCGTTGTCGGGCGAAAAAGTATGCACACGATAACCCATTTTTCTGGCTTCGATCGCAAACATACGCCCTAATTGTCCGCTTCCGAAAACACCGATCGTCGAATTTGGCAAGATGGTTTTCATACGAAAATTGCAAAGTTTTTATAAATTTGAAAGCTACATTTTGAACGCTCGAAACGCGACTTGCAAATTAGAGATGCGGAAAACTTTTCGCAAATTTAACAAAAAATTGTGAGATTCAAGAAATTGCCCGCGAAACACGCGAAAGACGCTAAAAAATAAGAAAAAGATTTTTCGGTATTTTTCTTTATTTCGTTTCTTTCGTGTATTTCGTGGGCAATCTTCTTTTATTTTCAATTCAGATTCTCTTACACCAACTGATGATTTTCGGGCATTAGGACGATTTCGGACATCACGCCTTCGCCTTCTTGGGTGGCGGCGAAGAAAACCGCATTTGCCGCCGCGTCGATCGAGAGCATTTTGTCGCGTTGGACTTTCATCGAAATATTATCCCAAAAGCTCGAATCGACACCGCCGAAGTGCATCAGTGAAAAGCGAACGCCGAAGCGTTTATATTCATCTTTCAAGCACTTTATCATTCCCGTCAGCGCGTATTTTGCCGCGCAGTAAGCGGAAGCCTGCATCATCGGTGCTTTTCCTAAAATGCCCGGAATCGCCACGACTCGCCCGAATTTATTTTCAGCCATCTTCGGCAGAACAGCCTGTAAGACGTTGAACGCGGTGCGAACATTGGCGTTGATAAGCGCGTCGAAATCCTGCAAAGTCAGTTCGCCGAAAGGCTTTAAGATTCCCGCGCCGGCGGCAAGCACTAAATAATCGATCGAACCGAAACGCGCGATCGCGGATTCGACCAATGTGTTTACGTCTGCTTCGACGCTCGCATCGGCTTCGCACGAAAGGATGTTCGAGTTCCCTTTCGTGTTCAGTTTATATTCCAATTCCATCAGTTCGGCTTCATTGCGCGAAGTGATAACGACATTTGCGCCCGCGTTTGAAAATAATTCCGCCGCCGCACGACCGATTCCGCGCCCTGCACCGACCACAAGCGCGGTCTTTCCCTCTAAATTTATTTCCTTCATTCCTTATTTTTTATTCGTTAATTGTTCTTTTTCGGATTCATT
>DAITPE010000706.1:0-2747 GCA_036833775.1 Pyrinomonadaceae bacterium
TCCGTTATCCGTTATCCGTTATCACTTATTCATTTTTTTCTTTACACTTGCACCGCTTTTGGCGTAAGATGAATTCCTAAAATGTTAAAAAATATTTATTAATTATTCGATGCGTTTTTAGAATAACAACTCAACATTTCGCCGTTGTTCAATAAATTCTCATCGGAAAGGAGCGAAAAAACATCATGCCGGAAGAAACACCGAATAATAATACGCCTTTAAAGCGTTCGACCGAGGAAAGAGGACACGCCAAGAATCTCGAAACGATCAAGAAAATGCGCAGTTACGGGGAAAGTTGGGGCGCGAGCTTTAACCCGACGAACCGCATTACAAAACTTCCCTTTATCGCGCAGCGGATCGCCGATGCCGAAACCGTCGCCGACGAATTGATCGAACTCCGCGCACCGTATCGCGTTGCGTCGAGCACGGCGGAAGATGCGTTTGACGAACTTTCGCCGCTCGTGACGCGTTTCGAGCGCGGTTTCAGAGGTTCGGGCGTGCCCGATTCGGCGGTCGAAGATTTGAAAACATACACGCGCAAGGTCAAGGGTTCGAGCCGCCGCGAAGATTCAAAGGCAACGCTCGAAGTTCCCGAAAAAGCACATTCCGTTTCGCAGTTGAGCCGCACGAACCGCATCGAAAATCTCGATTCCGCGATCGCCATCGCCGACGAATACGGCTTTAACCCGAACGAACCCGACCTGAAACCGGCGGCGATGCAAACCTATTCCGACGGTCTGAAAGCAAAAACCGAAGCCGTCACCGCCGCCTTTATTCCGGTCGATAACAAGCTCGACGAACGCGACGAAATCTATTATCTCGCCGAAGATTCGCTCTACGAGATTTGGAAGGCGTTCAAAGACTACACCATCTCCGCCTACGGCACGGACAGCCCGCAATGGGAACAGATCAAAGGCTTAGAGTTTGATCCTGCGCCGCGCAAGAAAAAGAAATAATGATCTCTGCGTTTTTATCAATGAAAGCTGATTTCAGCTTTGCGATTCAACTTTCGGAATAACTATTAACTGCGATCGGCAATCGGTTATTTCGAAAGATTTCTTTGTTGAATGTATCTATAAAGATTTGTTTTATGCGGCTTTGCCGCCTGATGAGCGGCGATGGCTGTGCCTCGCCACAGAGTTTGCTGTTTGATTTTGCGAAAGGCTGCGCCTTGAGCTTGAAAACATAAGCGGAGGCAGAGCCTCAAAAACTGTAAAATACGCTACGGAAAGGCAAAGCCTTTCCGCACATCGGGCGGCAAAGCCGCGAAAAATGTGATTTCAAAGATATTTTGACACCAATATTTTCATGTATAGTGTCCCGAACTTTATGTAGGGTGTCCGCCGAGTTCAAACGAGCACACCGGAAGTTCAAACGAGCACACCGGAAGTTCAAACGGATATACAGGAAGCTCAAATGACCGCACCGGAAGTTCAAATGACCATACAGGAAGTTCAAACGACCATATCGGCGATGCAAATGAAGGCACAGGAAGTTAAAACCGATGTATCGAAAGTTAAAACAGATGTGCGGGAAGCTCAAACGACCGCGCAGGAAACAAAAAAAACTCCCCTCCTTTGAAAGGAGGGGAGTTTTTTGTTCACGTTAGTTTATTAGAAAAACCGCACCGTGTATGAAAACTTCACGCCGCGCCCGATTTCGGGAGCGAGTTCTTTGATGAACGACAGATGATTGCGGTATTCCTTGTCGAGCAGATTATAGGCGTTGACGCTAAAAATATGCGCGAGATGCGGTCTGCCGATCGCGTAATTTGCTCCCAAATTGACGATGCCGTAGCCTGCGGTGCGCGTTTCGAGCGGGTAAAGTTTCGTCTGTGCGCTTGCCAGTTCGACTTCGGGACGCACGTTGAAGCCCTTTAATTTATAATCGAAACCGAATTTCAGATGTGCGGGCGGAATGCGCGGCAGATTCAAGTTTAATTCCGTGAGCTGTGCGCGCACATAATCGGCATTCAAAAAGATGTTGAAATTATCGTTTAAGTCCGTGTCGAAACTGAATTCCGCGCCCATATAACGGCTTTTCCCTTGCGAATACTGCAAGACCGGCAGATTGTCTTCGATGTCCACCTGCCCGTCGCCGTTGTCGTCGGCATAGGCGAGATACACGTAATTATTGATGCCGTAATAAAAAACGTTGAATTCGGCACGCAACTTTGAAGTTTGATGACGCAGGCTGAAATCGAAACCGTTCGCACGTTCGGAACGCAGATTTTCGTTGCCGATCTCGAACGCCACCGTCCCGACGTGCGGACCGTTGTTGTAAAGTTCTTCGAGCGCAGGCGCACGAAACGAATTCGAATAATTCGCGACGAACGCACCGTTTTCCCAAAGTGCGACGCGAATGCCCGCCGCGCCCGAAAAACCCGTAAAATCACGATCTAAATAGACGGCATTGACCGGATTATAAGAATTTTTCTCGACGCGCCCGCCGAATTGGAAAGTCACGCGTTTGTATTTCAATTCCTCGAGCGCGAAACCCGAAAACGAATTATGTTTGACCTTGCCGTCGATCAGGCGTTCCGCGCCGACCGTTTGATAATCGCGCGTAAAACCGTCGAAACCGAAACGTCCCGTCAGATTTCCGAAGCGTTTCTGCTCGAACATTCCGCGATACGAATAAGTATTATTGGTCAGGGTCGTGCCGACCGTGTCTTCTTCGAGTTCGTCGTGCTTGTAGCGGCTGACGTTGAAGGTAAATTTCCCGCTAGTGACAAACGAATCGATGTC
>DAITPE010000707.1:0-2745 GCA_036833775.1 Pyrinomonadaceae bacterium
AAATTTTATAAGTTTCGGTCATTCTGTTTCCCGTCGGCGAAATTGTTTCTACTTTGAGCGAATCTTTCGTTTTGTTCGCCGAAATATAAAAACTTTCGCCTTCGATATTTCCGATCAGCGTTTTCCCGTTCGTAAAAACCGTCCGCGTCAAAACGACGTTGGCAAAACCTTCGTTGATGGTCAATTGATTTTCGTTTTCGTTGACCAAAACGAGCGTTTCGGGCGGAAAAAGAGAGATTGAAATGGTCGGTTTTGTTTCCGTTTTTTTCGCTTCCGCACTTTCCGCAAGCTGTTTCTGCAAAAGCGTCTGCATTTTCAACACCGTATTGTCCGATTCGGCGTAATTAATGCGCCACGCGCCCGTGATTCCCGCGTTTGCCCACAGATTTGACGGCAAATTAAGTTCGCTCGCCTTTGCAGTTTGCGCCTGCGTTTGAACCGCCGAAACGAATGCTAAAAAGATGAATGCCGAAATGTATAAAACGTATTTTTTATGAACAAATTTCATATAATTACTCCACGAAATTGAATTAAGCTACAAAGTTTTTCTCTAAACTTGTATGGATTATACGTCCGAAAAAGACCGTGTGCGGTTAAGTATTGGTAAAGCCGTGTTAAGAATTGTTAAGGAAACGTATAAATCAATGATTTTCGAGCGTTTACGGCTTTTTGATTTATTTATTAATTTCAAATTTGATTCGCGCCGGACTTGGTGTATTTTATGTAAACAAAAGCAAGATTCATTTGAAAAGGATTTCGGTAAATTTATGAAAATAAACGCTTGTTCGGCATTTTTGTCGGTTTTGTTTTTCAGCTTCGCAGTTTCGGCGCAAACACAATGCGGCGATCTTTCAGCTCAGCCTTTGACGCTTTCCGAAACGCCGATTTCAGGGCGCGATCCGAAAGCTGTTGCACTCGCGAAAAATGTTTCGGCATTGATGAAAAAAGCCGTTGTGGGCGCGAAAGGCGGGCAAATAAAACTTGCGCCTTTCACGTCCGGCGTTGTTCCATTTTCAGGAAGCAAGATTCAAAGCTTTTCGCTCGCGATGCATTTTTTGCATTATGAATGTGTTGGCGGAAAAACGAAAACTTCCGCCGCGACCGATACTTGGATGTATGTCGGCGTTAATGAAATTCCCTTTTTTAACGCAAACTTTTCCGCATCGAAAGGCGAAAAAGCCGAAGAATCCTTCAAACTTCCCAATGGAAACCAGATGTTTCTGAATCGTTATAAACTCGACGGCGATTTTAACGGCTTTCAGCAGATAAAAAAACTTCCTGACGAATCGGTCGTCGAAGTCTTGCTGTCGAAATCGGGCAAACTTCCCTTTAGAAACGTGTCGCAAGCCGAATTTTTGAATGTTTATAAGGCATATTTCGCGTCGAAAAAATCTGAGGACATCAAACGTATCGAAGGAATTTTGGCGAAAGAACCTGCCGACATTGCGCGAATGCGGAACGATTCACAAATGGAAGGACGCGAAGCGAGCATCAGGGCTTTGATCGAATCGAATAACAATGTCCGCAAAACTTTGGCGCAAATGAAAGGCGAACTCGCTTCTTGCAATCAGCGCATTGATTCATTTATCAAAACTTCAAATTCGAATCAGCCTGCGATCATCGAAGTAATCGACGAATATTGCAAACCTGCCGAAATGTTCGTAAAAACCGACAATCCCAATCACGCAAACGTCGTCGTTTTCGATGATAGTTTTTTCAACAAAACGCTTCCTGCTTCGTCGCCGCAGTTTATCGTCGTCAATTGGCGGAGGCGCGATGCTTTGGCGACCGATCGAAACGGCGCGATACGCTTTCCGCAAAAACGTGATTTTATATTTCAGTTCGAGAAAAACTTTGATTTTGCCGCTTTGAATAAATTGTTGGAAAACTGATGGACAAATCTTTTTCGGAAATGGGAAAATATCTTTAAATGAAAGAATTTCAAGAGATTATCGAAAAGATTTCACAATTTAACGACGGCGAACGCGCGGTTTTGGCGACGGTTGTCGATGTCGTCGGTTCAGGGTATCGTCGTCCGGGTGCGAGAATGCTGATCGATGAAAACGGATTCGGGATCGGCACGGTTTCGGGCGGTTGTTTGGAAGCCGACGTTTTGGAACGCGCCAAAAAAGTTCTCGATTCGGGCGAATCGACAGTTATAACTTACGACACGACCAAAGATGAAAACTCGGTTTTCGGACTTTCGATGGGTTGTCGCGGAATTGTCAGAATTTTGCTTGAACGAATCGAAAAAGAAAGCGATTTTTTTGATTTCCTGTCCTTTTGTTTAAATGAACGCGCATCGGGGAATATTGCAACTTTGATTGAACCGAAAGTTGATGATTTAAAAGTTGATGATTTAAAGGTCGGATGGCGATTATATGAAAATGAATATAAGGATTTTCCTAACAATTCGCCAATTAAAAAAATTCTTGAAATTGAAAATTTATCACAAAATCCTCCTACAATAATAAATTCGATTGTCGGAAAAGTATTTAGATTTCTATCTAAACAAGTAGATTATGACAAGGAATTAGAAAGAATTTCTACAAAGAAAGTTGATCTAAAAGATCAATTGGATAAACAGAAAACGACATCTGAATATTTTACTACTCAGGTACGCGAACTAAAAATAGACATACAAAAACTGAATATCGAGATAAGTGATGATCTCGAGTTGTTGGAAGAAATAGGATTGGTTGAAGGGACCTTGAACTCGGACTTAAACAATGCCTTAGCAAATCT
>DAITPE010000708.1:0-2743 GCA_036833775.1 Pyrinomonadaceae bacterium
GAGAAGCGGAATCGTGCTCAAATAATTTTCGGGCGAAGTGTTCGGGAAAATCGGAAAAAATGTCAGATTTTCCCGCCGCACTCGCGCGAGAGGAAAGTATCTTGCATCGGCATTTTGCGTCCATGCAATTACTCTGTCGTCGGTTGGTGTTTCCTTAAAACTGTAAACTTCTTCATCGGTCGGCAGATTTCCCCAAAATCTTTGCTGACCAGAGTTAAAACCCAGATCGCTCAACTTTTTCAAATCCGAATCGCCCTTTTTCGCCCAAATTTCAAACGTCAATTTTTCCGTTAAAGGTTCATCATTCGGACGATTTATATTTCTCCGCAAATAAACCGCTTCGCACAAAACTTCGATCTGTTCATTTGCTTCGGATTCATCGATATTTACGGTTTTCACACGCAAACACATCGATTTATTTTGATATTTCGTCATCAAAAGACTTCCGACAACAGGCGCGTCAACGGCGAGTAAATCTTCAAATTTCAGCAAAACTCTGCTTGTTTTTTTACCGAATGAATCGATTTGCGTTTTCAAAAAAGTAAGTTTTACCCGTTGATGCAAATGCGTCGTTTTGTAAATGTCGTCAGAATTCAAACGATGTTGACAAGTCCAAAGATCGACCGAAATTCTGCCTGCTTTCTTATTGTTTGAAAATTCGGGTAAATCTTGAATCCAAAGATATTTGCGCGAAATAAAACGCACGATTCGGCGACCTTTTTGTTCGTTCGGATCAAAATCCGATTTCCTTTCGGGCAAAACTTCGTCAACCGAAAGCAAAAGCGCGGAATCTCCGTAAAGAATGCGAATCAGTTCGCCTTTTTCAATTCTTTCATTTGCCGAAATCTCGATTTTGACAGTTTTTTGTTTGATTCCGTCGGTAATTTTCAAAAGTTTGACGGCTTGTGATAAAGTCGCCGTTCCGATTTGAAAATCGTCCGACCAGCTTCCCTTTGAACGCGATTTTACAAGCGCAGGCAAAGCAGAATCGTTTTCAAAATCAAAACCTAAAATTCCGTTCAAAGGAAAGAAATTAAAACTCGCCCGATTTCGTTTGTAACCGTCGATTCCGACAGTTCGCGCAACACGGATTATCCAACAGCGTTTGCCGCCGTTTTTGAAAAACAAGCGAACGGTCGGCGCAAGATAAGCGTAAATCGTTTCGCTTCTTTCTTTCTCCCAAACGAGCGGCAAATCTTCGCCGAAAATCGTTTTGAATTGGTCGATCGATTCCAAAACAACAGGCGTTTCGATCGGTCCGCTCGATGCAAAACCGACAAAAACGGCAATGTCCATACGCGGCAAGACGTTTTCGCGCAAATTTGTCTGCGCTTCAAAACGAAAACCGGGCAATCGGCGAATTTTTTGATTTGTCGCAACCATTGTCGTTTTTGTGCTGAATTTCCGTTATTCCATTTCCAGACGCTCATACGAAAGCGTCAATTCTTCCATCGCAATGTCGGTTCCTTTCGCGTTCATCGGTCCGCCGACATATTTGATAATTCGCGCGTTCAAAAGCCGCCACGTCAAAACCGGAGTCGTGTTGGTTTTGTCTTCGCTCATCAAATTTACCGTCACATTGCGAACGCCGTTCGTCGTGCCGTTGCGGATGTCGTTCAGCCAGCCGTAAAGGTCTAAAACGCCGATCGCACCGCGTTTCAACGTGACATCGCTCGCTTTGTTTAACCCGGTAATTTTGCGGACATTATTGGTCGGATCGTTGCCGTTGCGGTATTCGACCACGGTCATTTCCATCCCGATATTGCTGCATTCTTGAAAACCGGCGCGGATTCCTTGACCCAGATCAACCGTAAAATTAAATTGCGGATACGGATTTGCTCTCTCAGTTGCCATAATTTCTCCTTATTTCTGCCCACGAAACACACGAAAGAAACGAAAATAAAAACAAATTCTCTTTTTTCGTATTTTTCGTGGGTTTCGTGGGCAAATTCTCCTTATGCTTTTCTGTCCGAAGTCCATTGACCGATGCGGAAAATAACGAATTCGGCAGGTTTGACGACCGAAACGCCGATCAAACAAACGAGTCTGCCGTTGTCGAGATCGTTTTGCGTCATCGTCGAACGATCGCAGCGCACAAAATACGCTTTTTCGGGTTTTTCGCCCAGAAGTGCGCCCGAAACCCATTCGTTATACAGAAAATCCTGAATTGTCTGGCGAACATTTGCCCAAAGCGCGTCGCCGTTCGGTTCAAAAACCGCCCATTGCGTTCCGCGATCAATCGAACGTTCGAGATACGCGAAATATCTGCGTAAATTGACATATTTCCATTCGGGATCGCTGCTCGTCGTGCGCGCGCCCCAAAGCCTGAAACCGCGACCTTCAAAAAAGCGGAAACAGTTGATTCCTTCGGGATTCAGAACTTCCTGTTGGGCTTTGTTCAGAGTTTTTTCAAAGCCGATTGCCAACCTGACAACTTCGTTTGCCGGAGCTTTGTAAACTGCTCTGTCAACATCGTTTCGCGCATAAATTCCACTGACGAAACCGCTCGGCGGCAAATGAATTTCCTGCTGCGTGACCGGATCTAGAACGCGAATCCACGGATAATAAAAAGCTGCGTATTTTGAATCGATTCTTGCACGCATCGCGCGAACATCGGCGATCGTCTGGCTTTCGCCCGAATCCAAAACGGCGATGCGGTATTTCATCCGTTCGGCGTGCGAAATCAGCAAATTAACGATCGTCGGTGCTTGCGTCGAATAACCGTTTCCATAACCGTAAGTCG
>DAITPE010000709.1:0-2739 GCA_036833775.1 Pyrinomonadaceae bacterium
GAAGAAAAGCTCGCGGAAAATCCCGAAACTGCGAAGACTTTGCAGGAATTGCTTGCGAAAATTCCCAAAACCGAGATCACTCAAAACAATATGACGATTACCGGCAACGGAAGTTTCGGTGTGCAGGGCGTTTCGGGCACTGTCAATATCAATAAATAAACAACCTAACCGAATTTAACGGAGCATAACATGACGAACGAAATGAACATCGGCGGCGCGTTCAGTTTCGGTGTGCAAGATGTTGCATCCGGCGGCGTTGTCAACATTAATAATATCTTCGCAAGGTCTTTGCAATACAATGATCTGCTGAAAGATATAACTTTACAGAAGAAACTTCTCGCTTTAACGCCGCAAACGGATACGAATGAGATAATTCAGATAAATAATGAATTGAAATCGCTCGAAGATCAGTTGGAACAATTCAAAAGCGACGTGATTCGTCTTGCCGAACAGTTTGACCGCATCGAAATTAACACTGCACGATTGAAAAATGCGAAGGAATATTTCGATAAAGGCGCGATCAAGGAAGCGAAAGCCGTGCTCGAAAGCGAATTCGAGCAGATGAAGAGCGAACAGGAACAATTATTGGAGAAAAAAGCCGAATTCGACCAAGAAATCCTGCCCAAATTAAAGGATAATGCCGATGAATTTTTGATGCTCGCAATGCTCAGCATTTCGGATTACGATAATCCGAACCGTTTCACCGATTCCGACAACTATTTCAAATTATCCGTCAAAAGTTTGGAGACGAAAGAGAATCTTTTCCAATATGCCACCTTTCTGACACTCGTTTCGCGCAACACGGAAGCGGGCAATTTGTTCGGTTATCTGCTTGAAAACTACGAAAACAAGCTGACTCCCGACGAAAAGATCAATACTTACAACAATGTCGGCTTACTTCTCTGGAAACTCAACGATTTTACGAACGCGGAATATCATTTGAACAAGGCTTTGGAAATTCTCAAGGAAAATTACGAAGAAAACACGCCTTTTTATAACTACACGATCGCTACGACAAACGTGAATCTCGGCGTGATCGCGCATTACAGACCGAGCGCGGACGGCACTTTGACGAATTATGAAACTGCCAAGACTAAATATCTCGCCGCCAAGGACGCTTTCATCGAGCTTGCAAAAAGCGATTACAAAACCTACCAGCCGCAAGTCATCGGTTTGATAAATAATCTCGGTTTTTTATACACGAAGATCGGCAAATTCGACGAAGCGGAAAACAGTTTTATCGAAGCCGAAAACAAAGTGGACGAATATTTCGTCGAAATCGGTTTACTGCTGCCAACCTTGCTCATCGACATCAATCTCAATCGCGGAAATCTCTGGTTTGCTCAAAAAGATTACGCGAAAGCAAAAGAATATTACGATACGGCGAGCGGAGTCTGCGTTGAATTTTCAAAGGAAAACCCTTCTTTTTATCTCGAGAAGAGAATGTTTCTGTTGAATGCAAAAAGCGTTGTCAAAAAGGTTGAAGGCAATTTAAAAGAAGCCGCCGAAATGCTCGAAGAATCGATCGCAGAGCTTACCGAGCCGATGAAAAACGAACCTTTCACGTATCGCATCTGCTATTGCATCGCCCTCGTCAATCTGTCGGTCATTTATCAGGAAATGAATCAAAACCGCGAACGCTCGATCGCCTTTGCCGCGCGGACGATCGCTTATTTAAACCCGATCATCGACACCGCCACATACACTTTGGAGTATTACAACTACGCGGTCGGCGTAATAAACGCGTGGGGATTGACCAAAGAAGAAGCGGAAGCGGCAATTCAAAAAGAAGTCGATCTGGTCGAAAACGCCGTCAACTGAGAAACTATGAACAATGAACAAACCATCACGGGAAACCAAAACATAAGCGTTCAAGACATCAAATCGGGCGCGACGGTCAACATCACGCAGATTCTTAATAATTCGTTTCAATACAACGATCTGCTCGACAAAATAAAAACGAAGCAGGAACTTTTCGATCTACTGCCCGAAGAAAATACGGAAAGACGTTTGGCGGTCAGTGCAGAGTTGAACGAATTGAAAGATACGCTCGAAGAATTTAAGAAAAACGTCATTGCATTGGCGGAAACCTTCGGCAAGATAGAAATAAACACCGACAGGTTAAGACGCGCCAAAGAATTCTTTGACCAAGGCGACATCGGCGAATCGCGCGCCGTTTTGGAAACGGAACTCGAACAGATGCGCGATGAACAAAAATATCTGCTCGAACAAAAAGACCGTTACGACAACGAAATACTGCCCAATCTGATAAACAATTCCGAAGAATTCTATCTACTGGCAATGTCAACACAAACCGATTACGAAAACCCGAATCGTTTTGAAACTACCTGCAAATATTTTGAAGATTCGATCAAAAGCTACCCGACAAAAGATAATGTCTTCAATTATGCATTATTTCTGCAAGAGCATACTCGATTCAATGAAGCTGAAAAACTTTATTATCAATATCTGAATGACTTTAAATATTCAATTTCAGAATATGAATATGCGGGGACATTAAATAATCTGGCTAATTTGCATCAAGCTCAAAACCGCTATGACGAAGCGTTGCGCGAATATGAAGAAGCCTTGACGATTTATCGCAAATTAGCGGAAACGAATCCGAATACTTATTTGCCTTTTGTTGCCTTAACCTTGAACAATCTGGCTGTTTTGCATTCAGATCAAAACCGCTATGACGAAGCGTTGCGCGAATATGAAGAAGCCTTGACGATTTAT
>DAITPE010000710.1:0-2738 GCA_036833775.1 Pyrinomonadaceae bacterium
AACGGCGCGGCTTTAATTCGAGCCGAACCGTATTTTTTTCTTCAATATAACTTTCGGATTCACTGTTTCAATTTATAACAGTTTTTCCGAATCTTTGGAAATGTGCGTTTTATTGCAAATTAACTGCCAAATTTCGACGATATTTGCGTAATATTGCCAATATTTGCGTAATATTGACGATATTTGCGTAATATTGCCAATATTTACGTAATATCGTCGAAATTAGCGTAATATTGACGATATTTACGTAATATCGTCAATATTTATATGAGTTTAATGCTTGTTGATCGGTAAAATCTAAAGTTGTTTCATTAGTTCTCGGCTCGATGTTTATTGCTTGAGAAGCTGGAAAATGCCTTGCGGGATTTGTTGGAGCGGCATAATTTCATCGACCGCGCCGACTTTGATGGCTTCCTTCGGCATTCCGAAAACGACGCACGAATCTTCGTCCTGCGCGATCGTTTTCGCGCCTGTTTCGTGCATTTGGAGCATTCCCGTTGCGCCGTCCGCGCCCATTCCCGTTAAAATTACGCCGACCGCGTTTTTGCCCGCGTTTCGGGCGACCGATTGAAACATCACGTCAACGCTCGGACGCTGGAAATGAACTGCCGGACCGTTTTTCAGGACGACCGAATAACTCGCACCGCTTCTTTGCAAAAGCATATGGTAATTTCCGGGTGCGACGAGCGCGACACCCGGCGCGACCGAATCACCGTTTCTGGCTTCGCGGACTTCGATCTTACAGACTTTATTCAATCTATCCGCAAAGCTCGCCGTAAATCCGGCAGGCATATGTTGGACGATGATCGTTCCCGGCGAATTTGCGGGAAACTGCGTCAGAACCTTTTCGACCGCCTGCGTGCCGCCCGTCGATGCGCCAATGGCGATGATCTTGTGCGTCGTTTCGAGCTGCGGTTTGAATTTCACGGTTTTATCGTTTACGGAATCTTTACGCGCAAAAACCTTCGCGCGCGCCGCTGTCCGTATGGCGCGGACGAGTTCTTTTTGAACGTTCGGCGCGGAAAATTGCGAACCGGGTTTGCTCACGATGTCGATCGCACCGAGTTCGAGCGCACGAAGCGCGTTCTGACTGTTTTCGGGCGCGAGCGAGCTGACGACAACAACCGGAATCGGATAATGTTTCATCAGTTTATCGAGAAACGATAATCCGTCCATACGCGGCATTTCGATGTCGAGCGTCAAAACGTCGGGACGAAGCTGGGCGATCTTTTCACGAGCCATAAACGGATCGATCGCACCGCCGACAACTTCGATGTCTTCAAATTTGGATAATTCATCCGAGATGACGCGGCGGACGACCGCCGAATCATCTACTACTAATACGCGAATCATAATTATTTTGTGACAGTCTTCGCGGTAAAACTGCTGAACTGTGAAAGTTAATTTACATAAATCCAGACGTTTGCGCGTCCTTCATCGAGTTCGAGATGAGCTTCGGCTGACGGTCTTTCCTGAAAGTTTACCTGATTGATGATCTGCGGCGGTTCGAGCTTGAAAATCTCTTGTTTTCCTGCGATCGTCGGAAGCGCATTGCCGCAAATAACATTGGCAAATTCGCCTAAAACGTCCTTCATCAAATCTTCTTCGAGCGGTTCTTCAACGCCGAGCATATTTGATGCGAGAACGGGTAAAACTCGGTTATCGACCTGCAAAACAAGCCGTCCGTTGATCGTTCCGTTGAAACCGACCGAGACATTGACGCTTTTCGCCGTATCGAATTCTACGTCGTCGCCGTTTTCGACGGGAAACATAAATCCGAGTTCCTCAAAAGTCAAAATTGCCGCTTGATACAGTGCCTGTTCCATGTTCTACTCCGGTTAAATGAAATACTGTCTCGCGCAAAGTTTCCGGCGCGAACGGTTTATGAATGAATTCGACATCTTTTGCACGAAGCTGAACGATTCGTGCTTCGCTCGATTCGGTTGAAACCACGACGATCGGAAGGTCCGAAAAGTCGGGATTTTCGCGAACGTGATTGATGAGCGTTTCGCCGTCCATCACGGGCATATTGATGTCCACAAGTGCGAGGTCAACCCAGTTTTCTTCCAACATCTGCAAAGCCTCTTCGCCGTTTTTCGCCTGATAAACGTTTTCAAGCTCCAAACCGCTGATCTGCAATGTTTTCTGAATGATTGAACGCATCGCCGCGCTGTCGTCCACAATTAAAACATTAAGTGCCATATTTCCTCTGTTTGTTGACGCTTACGAATTTCGTCCGCGTTCTGTTTTCTAAATTTATAACCTCGTTTCCTTGTTGTTGATTTTTAAGACCACGTCGCCCGTCGCCAATTCGAGCGACATCGTGCGTGAAAAGTTTTCGCCGACATCGAAAGATTCGATCAGCACATTGTTTTTCCAAAGCAATTTTCTGAGCATCAAAAAATTACGCTTGCCGATCTGAAACTGATCGCTGTCTCCGTTGTTCTGCAATGACGCACCGCCCGCGACCTTGACGACCATTCTTTCCTTTTTCGCACCTGCTTTGTAGCAAGCCTTGAAAAGTTCGGGAACGCCCGTATCGACGAACATCAGCGGATTATCCGCCGCTTTTGCCGGATTGACGGTCGAGACCGGCAGCATTACGTGAAGTAAACCGCCGACCTTGGCAACTGCGTCGTAAACCGCAATTCCGAGACAGCTTCCGAGTGCGTAAGTGATCAGCACATCGTCGGGCTGTCTTGAAATTTTCATATCTGCAATTCCGACGGTGGTAGATG
>DAITPE010000711.1:0-2732 GCA_036833775.1 Pyrinomonadaceae bacterium
CAGGAACAAGACACTTTAGACAATCAATTAAACCACGAGGACGGTCTGCGTTCAGTCCGCGACATCGTCAAAGATTTGACCAAACCTGTCGCCAAACGTCACCTTCGGACACGCAAACAGGGCGGACGTGAAATCGCCTATCTTTCGTGGCACGACGCGATCAAATATTTAGACCATTACGCGCCGGGCTGGTGCTATGAAATTCGCGCAATTAACACGATCGGCGGAAAATTAATTTTGACCGTCAGGCTTTCCGTTCCCGCTCTCGAAGGAATAATTTACCGCGAAGCGACCGGACAGGAAGACGAAGATTTGGATGCTTATGGCGATTCGTCAAGTAATGCAGAATCAATGGCTTTGCGCCGCGCCGCCGCCAAATTCGGACTCGGACTTTATCTCTACGATCAGAACAAATAATCAAGAAATTAATAAAGGTTAAACCAATATTAATTTTTTTGATGACAAACATAAATCGATTGTGTTATCTTGATAAGTGAGCTTAAACGGCTCACTTTGATTTTTTACCGCCAAATCTAACTTCGCGCGCTCCGCAACTTCCAACTTAAAACCCTAATATTTATGGAAAAGTTAAACGAGTATTTACAAACTTTACTTTCGACGTTCAGCTACGAGCTTCATCTCGAACCGAACAAAAACCCTTATTTAGTCACTTCGACCGGAAATACCGACGTTGCCAATTCGCCTATTTTAGGCACGCAGATCAGTATGATGGTTTTTCCCCTGATTCCGCCTGATGTGAAGCAGCAACTGCCAAACAAACAGGAAGTCGAATTCGTTCATCCGCATTCGCTCGGCAACTTCAATTTTGTCGTGAAGAAATCTTCTGCGGGTTTCAACGTCACGGTTCGTCCGATGATGGCTGACGCTTCGCAGGCAAAATCCGAGATTTCCAATCAAAGATTTGCCAATGAATCGCCGGTCGTCGAGGAATCGGTGATCGAGTCGAACGCGCCGTTTCTCGCCGCGCATACGCCTTTTTCAGCACCGATCGAAGAAGAAATTCCCGCGATCAGCAAACCGAAATATTCGTTTGAAAATTCGTCAACAAATTTTGAAGACACGTTCGGCTTTAACACTCAAACGCCGCATTCACCGCAGATCGAGATCGAAGAATCGCCGAAAATCGAATTTCAAAGTAATTACGATGCGCCGGAGATCGAGATCATCGATGTCAATGATCCCGAATTTACGACCACTTTTTCATCGACCTCGACCTACGAACCGCCGGGAAGACGCGATGACTTCGATAATCTGAACAACAATCTCTACACGGAAAACGATTATTCTCCGAAACAAGACACACAGGCTTACGGCGAAACTTATACTAACAGCTACTCGCAAAATCAATTCTTGAACGAAACTCAAAATTCACAGCCTTTAAGTTCATTTAAGGAAGAATCTTTTACACAAACTCAAGTTCCGGCACAACCTGCAATTCAAACGCCGCCGTCTCAGCCTGTATTTACGGAAGAAACGCCTGCCTTTGAACCGACTCAACAAAATCCGGCGATGAGAAAACGAATGGACGCTTTGTTTCATAAGATGTCCGAAGTCGGTGCGAGCGATCTGCATTTGAGCGTTTCGATGCCGCCGATGGTTCGCAAAGACGGCAAAATGATGGTTTTGGAATGCAATGAAACGACGCTCACGCCGAGTTCGATCAAAGAATTGCTTTCCTCGATCATGCCGCACAAAAATCAGGAAGAATTTTCACGCCGCAACGACACCGATTTTGCTTATGAAATCGCCGGACTTGCGCGTTTTCGTGCGAACATTTTTGCGGACAGAAAAGGAATGGGCGGAGTTTTCCGTATCATCCCGACCAAGATTTTAACCGCCGAACAGCTCGGACTTTCGCAGGCGATTATGAATCTTTGTAATCTCTCGAAAGGATTGGTTGTCGTGACAGGTCCGACGGGTTCGGGCAAATCGACGACGCTTTGCGCGATGGTCGATTCGATCAACAAAAACCGCGAAGACCACATTATCACGATCGAAGACCCGATCGAATTTACGCACGAAAATCAGAAATGTCTGGTCAATCAGCGCGAAGTCGGCAATCACACGGACAGCTTTAAAGACGCGCTCCGTGCCGCGCTTCGTGAAGACCCCGACATTTTGCTCGTCGGCGAAATGCGCGATTTGGAAACGATTTCGATCGCTATCGAAACGGCTGAAACAGGTCACTTGGTTTTCGGAACTCTGCATACGACGACCGCCGCTTCGACGATCGATCGCATCATCGACCAATTCCCTGCCGATCGCCAACAGCAGATTCGCGTGATGCTTTCCGAATCATTAAAAGGCGTGATCGCACAGACGCTTCTGCCGAAAAAAGGCGGCGGTCGTGTTGCCGCGCTCGAAGTTTTGATCGTCACGCCCGCGATTTCCAATCTGATCCGCGAAGGCAAAACCTTCCAGATTCCGTCCGCAATGCAGACCGGAAAACAAAACGGAATGGTGATGCTTAACGACGCACTTTTCGCGCTCGTGCAGAAAGGTTTGGTCGAACCGAAAGATGCATACATCAAAGCGGTCGATAAAACCGGATTTGAATCGCTTCTGCAAAGAAACGGCATCAGAATGTAGATTCTTAATTCATAATCCCCTGATGTATTTCGGCAAACCCGATATTCGGGTTTGCCTTTTTTCTTTGTAACGCAGGCGTCGCGCCTGCAGTATCGGATGCCTCCGGCTTCCGTCAGATGAAC
>DAITPE010000712.1:0-2729 GCA_036833775.1 Pyrinomonadaceae bacterium
TAAAACTTTTGGCGAATGCGTGTTGGAATTACATAAAAGTTCAAATCTTTTCTTCTCCTCTTTTATTTATGGAGAAGTCGCCTAAATGGTAAAGGCAAATTTCAACTAAAACTTTGTCGCCGAATTATTTCAAACCGAAAGCGAATGCCGAAAGGATTACATTCTGTCTTGAAAACAAAAAAAGTATCTTTTCAAAACTTGTCGCTTTCTTTTTCAAACTTTTCCGAAAGGAATGCAAATCTAAAATTGTCCAAATAGGAGGAAAAAAGTCTAGAAAGTCTAGAAAGTCTGGAAAGTCTTGGAAGAGTTTTTTTACTTCCCAGACTTCCTTGACTTCCAAAACTTCCCGGACTCAAAAAATTTATGGCTAACAAAACTTTATTTCAAACCGTGAAAGGTCTTTTCACACCGAAAACCGATATTGTCAACGAAGCGGGCGGAAAAGCTTACAAACTCTCGCCGAAACACGCTTTGGCGCAATATGCGGCAACGGGTTGTTTCTCGAATACTTTTTATTCCGACGCGGGCGAACAGCTTGATAAAGTTCTCGCACTGGCAAAAGAACTCGATGCCGAATTCGTGGCGAAAACTGCGATTTATGCGCGTGAAAAAGGCTTTATGAAAGATATGCCTGCACTTCTCGTTGCGGTTCTTTCGACGAAAGATAAGGCACTTTTCGAGAAGGTTTTCCCGCGTGTCATCGAAAACGGTAAAATGCTACGAAACTTCGTGCAGATCATGCGTTCGGGCGCGGTCGGTCGTAAATCGCTCGGTTCTCTGCCGAAACGAATGGTGCGCGAATGGTTTGAAACGCGAAAAGCGGAAACCATTTTCAAACAATCGGTCGGACAATCGCCGTCTTTTGCGGACATCTTGAAAATGGTTCACCCGAAACCTAAAGATGCCGAAAAAGAATCGCTTTACGGCTATTTCATCGGGCGCGAGATCGATGCGGATAAGCTTCCTGAAATCGTCAAGGCTTTTGAAAAATTCAAAAGCGGCGACGTTTTGGAAGTTCCGAATGTTCCGTTTCAGATGTTGACGGCTCTGCCTATTTCAACCAAGGAATGGACGGAAATCGCGCGCAATGCGCCTTGGCAAATGACCAGAATGAACCTCAATACTTTCCAGCGTCACGGCGTTTTGAAAGATTCGGAAATGGTCAAACTTATTGCCGAACGCCTGTGCGACCGCGAAGCGATTCGTAAAGCGAAAGTTTTTCCTTACCAATTGCTTACGGCTTACACGGCGGCTTCACATAACCGCGAAATGCCGCGTGAAATTACCGAAGCATTGCAGGACGCAATGGAAATTGCGACCGAAAATGTGCCTGAAATTAAAGGTAAAGTTTACGTTTTGCCCGATATTTCCGGCTCGATGCACTGGTCGGTCACAGGTTTCCGCCAAGGCGCGACTTCGGCAGTTCGCTGTCTCGACGTGGCGGCTTTGGTGGCAGCGGCGATCCTTCGTAAAAATCCGTCGGCGGAAGTAATTCCCTTTTCGGATAATGTCGTCGAAGCCGTTTTGAATCCGCGCGATTCGGTGATGACAAACGCGCAAAAACTTGCAAGTCTGCCTTCGGGCGGAACGAATTGTTCTGCGCCTTTGAAAAAACTGAACCGCGATAAATCCAAAGGCGATCTCGTCATCTACGTTTCCGATAACGAATCGTGGATGGACAGCAAACGCTCTTGGAACAGCGGAACCGAAACAATGAAACAATGGAACGAGTTCAAAACGCGAAACGCGAATGCAAAACTCGTCTGCATCGACATTCAGCCAAACGCCCACACCCAAGCCCAAGAACGCGCAGACATTCTAAACGTCGGCGGATTCAGCGATCAAGTGTTTACACTAATCTCAGAATTCGCAAACGGCACAATGAATGCCGCTCACTGGGTTGGCGTGATCGAAAAGGTCGAAGTATAAAATATAAATTCACTACACAAGGTTTATTTATCTTTGTAGTGAATTTATATCTACATAATTTAATATTAACTAAATGGCTATCTTTTCAAGAAGAACAATTCAAAGATTAATTAATGAGAATCTCAGTAATTTCAACATGCCTGTAAAGGAACAGTTAAAACTACTAAATAAAAAAGAAAATTCGTTTAATAATGAATTTTTAGCACGAGAATGGGAAATTGTTGTTTTAAATACTTTTGCAAAAACCTTTGAAGGTATAGGTAAGATAACTCACGAAAAGAAATTTAATAAAAAAGCTTTAGATATTTTTTTTGAATCACGCACGAATCCAAAACTAAATTTTGTGGCTGATATTTGTACCGTTTCAGATTATGGAACTGACGAAAAATTTCCATTAGAAGAACTTGAAAGAAGATTTTATAAACATATATCTGGGAAAGGTCTGAATCTTAATTATTTCAACATTCAAGTGGGAGATAACAGTCATCTTATTTCACGTGAAAAAGGCGGCGTTGTTTTGTATTTACCAAATCGAGAAGAATTTGATAAGAAAGTCTTTAATAATAAATTTACTGAATTTCTTGAAAGAGTTGAGGTAAATCCTAGTTCCCCTCATAGAGTGATAATAGATGAAGTTGAATTCAAAATTCCTAAAGGAAAACAGGTTTCTTTCTATAATAAATTACTGGCTTGGTGTTTTAATAACTTTTATAAGACTAAAATATTCAAACGCTTATTAAGTAAAAAAAGATTTCGATCTTTAGTTATTGAATTTGCAATACATACACTAATATCTTTCA
>DAITPE010000713.1:0-2721 GCA_036833775.1 Pyrinomonadaceae bacterium
GGGTTTTGGATTTGACCTATCCCGACGAACCCAGAGTTATTACAAACTTGCAGCCGACGCAAAACGGCAATTCATATACCGTCACATTGCCCGGTCATCGCGGCAGAGTGATGTATGCGGTCGAAGATTCCGCGATCAAACAACCGGCTTCGATCTCGCAGAATTTACCTTCAACCTTGTCAACTCCGGCGCACAATGCCGAATTCGTGATAATTGCTCCGAAAAATCTTTTGACGGTCGCCGAAACTTGGGCAAATTACCGCAGAGGTCAGGGCACGACCGTCGAAGTTGTCGATATTGCGGATATATTTGATGAATTCAGTTACGGTTCGACGCGTTCATTGGCAACCCGTTCATTTTTGCAATATGCCAAAGCAAACTGGCAAACTCCGCCGAAATATGTAATGTTGATCGGCGATGCCACCTACGATCCGCGAAATTATAAAGGTTTTGGCGGAGATAATTTCGTGCCGTCGAAATTAGTTGACACGATCTATATCGAAACCGGCAGCGATGAAACTCTGGCAGATTTTAATGACGACGGTTTGGCGGAAATTCCGATCGGTCGAATTGCGGTTAGAAATGCGGCTGACGCGACCATCGTTCTCAACAAAGTGATCGGATTCGAGCAAAACGTCCCGCAAAATTACAATACGGGTTTTCTTTTTGCCTTTGACGGTCCGAACGGTTATGACTTTGAAGGATTGAGCCACAGACTTGCGGATTTGCTGCCGTCAACTCTTCCAAAAACATTTGTGGGAAGATTATTTCCCAATTCACAGGCATTATTGATCAATGAAATGAATGCGGGATATTATATGATCAACTATTCAGGACACGGCAATGCCAAAGATTGGGTAAATTCCGCCTTCTTCGGTTATTCGACCGTTCCGCAGTTGACGAATATCAACAAACCATCGATCTACACGCTTTTAACTTGTATGAACGGGTATTTTGTCGATCCTAATCCGTCCAGTGAAAGCTTGTCGGAATATCTGGTCAGATTCCCGAACGGCGGCGCGGTTGCGGCTTGGTCTTCGACCGGATTGACAACGCCCGATCTTCAGGAAGTTATGGCAACGAGGTTTTACACGAAACTTGCAGAAGGCAACACGCCGCGTTTAGGCGATCTGATCAGAGATGCGAAAGGCGTGGTCGTCGGCGGACGCGATGTGCGTTTGTCGTGGTCTTTGCTCGGCGATCCGATGCTGAAAATAAGATAAATTCTTAAACAATCAAACAAAAAACGGAAGGCTTAAAAAACCTTCCGTTTTTTTTATACTCGCGGCGGGATTTGAACCTGCGACTTCTTCCTTCGGAGGGAAGCACTCTATCCACTGAGCTACGCGAGCGTGTTGAAAATCGAATTATAAACTATTTCGGCTGAATTGTAACCGATTTTATTTTGATCGCATCGAGCGGTCGTTCGCCTTCTTTCGGCGCGCCGGCGATGGTTTTGGCGTTGTTCATTCCTTCGATGACTTTGCCGAAGATCGTATATTTATTGTCAAAACCCGGTTCGCGTTTCAAAGTGATAAAAAACTGCGAATTTGCCGAATCGAAACTCTGACTTCGCGCCGCACCGACGATTCCGGTGTCGTATGGAATATCTGAAAATTCGGCGACAACGTCGGGTTTATCCGAACCGCCCATTCCGTCGTTCGTCGGATCATTGTCTTTTGAGTTCGGATCGCCACTTTGAATGACAGACTGATTGATGCGGTGGAAAGTCGTGCCGTTGTAAACACCTTCTTTCGCCAAAGTCTTGAATCTTTCCACCATTTTCGGCGCGATGTTCGAATAAAGTTCGATCTTGATCGTGCCGTAAGCCGCCGAATTTTCCATTTCAATCACCGCAATTTCAGGATCGGCAACGGGCGCAACGCCTTTTTTGACTTCGGGCTGACCGCTTGTTTTTTTAGCTTTTGAATTTGTTTCGCACGAAACGATAAAAGCTGAAATGATTAATATTAATGCAATAAATTTAACTTTCGACATAAAATTATTCTAAAAAGTTTTGTCTGAATCCAAAAGAATCGTGACCGGACCGTCGTTGACGAGTTCGACATCCATCATCGCTTGAAAACGTCCGGTTGCGACCTTTTCGATCTGTTTTCGGGCTTCCGCAACAAAATATTCGTAAAGCTCGTTGGCGGGTTCGGGCGCGGCGGCATCGATAAAAGAAGGTCGCCGACCTTTGCGCGCGTCGCCGTAAAGCGTAAATTGAGAAACTACAAGAAGTTCGCCCTGCACGTCAAGCAGGGAAAGATTCATCTTATCGTTTTCGTCTTCGAAAATGCGAAGATTCAAAGTTTTTTCGAGCAAATAAACTGCTTCTTTTTCCGAATCTTCACGCGAAACGCCGAGCAAAACCAAAATTCCTTTTCCGATCTCGCCCGTAATTTCGCCGTCAACCGAAACCTTCGCCCGCGAAACTCTTTGCAGAACAGCACGCATAAATCAATGATGAAATATGAAGGATGAGGGATGAATAAAAATCAATTCAAACTTTCTCATCCTACATATTTCCAATAAATTACGCTTCTTCGACGTAAACTTTTTCCATCACAACCTGTTCGTGCGGCTTGTCGCGATTATTCACCGAAACTTCGGCGATTGCGTCAACCACGTCTTGACCTTCGATGACATTGCCGAACTTCGTGTAGCTCGGCGGCAGCGGATAATCGACGTGCATTATGAAAAACTGCGAGCCGTTCGTGT
>DAITPE010000714.1:0-2716 GCA_036833775.1 Pyrinomonadaceae bacterium
TTCAGTTAAAGAAAGTAGAATGAGATTTTATAACGTGAGCAAGGTGGCAATGATCCAAATGACTAAAACCAAACCCGTGATATAAGCGGCGAAACCGAAGATTCGGGCAAAGAATCTGAATGTTTTGGTCGGCGGCGGAACGATGTAGTCGTCGAGTTTTCCTTCTGCAACGAGACGTTCGTATTCGATGGCGCGTTCTTCTTTGAACCACGACAAACGCATTTTTCCGGTGAACATTACCAAATCCATCGGGAAGCTTTCCGGTCGCAGATGCGTGTGGAAGAAATGGATCGCAAAGATGAATGCGGTCGCGAGCAGTGCTTCTTCGCTGTGAACGATCATCGCGATGTTTAAGACTTCACCCGGCAAAAATGTTGTAAAGAAACCCGGAAACCAGAGCATCAAACCCGAAAATCCGATCACGGGAACGCCCCAGAAAACTGCGAAGTAGTCGAATTTTTCCCAGTATGTGAAATGGTCTAATTTCGGACGTTCGCCGATGTAGAAAAACCATTTGACCATTCCGAACAGGTCTTTCACGTCTTGCCAGCGCGGAATCATCGAGTCGCCGCCTTTGAAGATCGAAAAATCGCGTTCGAGGAAAACTTTCTGCAAGATGAACGATAGATGATAAAGCGCGTAGCCGATCGTGATGAGCGCACAGGCGCGATGCAAAAATCTCGTCACGCCGACGCCGCCGTGAATGCCGACGAGCCAGCGTCCCCATTCGGTAAATGAATACATCAACGGCAAACCCGTCGCGGCTAAACCCAAGAAACTGATGACGAGCAGCAAATGCGTCAAACGGTGGCGCGATGAAAAACGGACGATCCATTGATCTTCTTCTTCGCGGATTCGTTTGTGGTTTTCGCCGCGAATCAAACCGACGACGGCGCGTTGCAGCCACAGAATCGTGTGCAAACCGAAAAAGCTGAAAACGCCGATCAGCAGCCATTTCATAAAAAAGCTGACGATGTAAACGAGATAACTTCGTTCGGGATTATGCGGTTCAGGATGCGGATCGTAAGACGCGAAACGCGAGCTTGAATTTGTGTGACAAGCACTGCAAGTTTCGACGCGATGCGCGGCATTTACCGATGAATCGGGATTGCTCGCGGGCAGATTTTTATGCGGCGTATGACAATCGGCGCAGGTTGCGGCGGGTTTGTAGCCGAAAGCGGTCGCTTGTCCGTGAAAAGTTTCGTGATACGTCGGAGCCTGTTTTTCGTGACAACTACTGCATTTGTCGATCATTTGCAGACTGAAATCGCGCGTCGTCGCGGGTGCTTTGTTGTGCGAAATGGACGAATGGCAATCGACGCAGATCGGGGCTTTTTCATTGCCTGCGCGAAACTGCATTCCGTGTGTGCTTTTTTCGTAATCCGGCACGATTCCCGAATGGCATTTGATACAAATTTCCGTGACGTGCTGACGATTCAAACGAAAATTCGCGTCCTTCGTTGCCTGAACATTATGCTTTCCGTGACAATCCGAACAAGAAGCGGCGCGCACGTCGCCTTTGTCGAGCAAGTTTCCGTGAATGCTGGTATGAAAAGTTTTCGCTTGTTCTTCGTGACATTTTCCGCAAGTCGCGGCTTGATTGGCGGGAAAAACGGTCGAACGCGGATCGTCGGGCGGAAAATCGGTCGCCATATCGCCTTTGACGGTGTGGCAATCTTGGCAGACGGCGGCGGGCTTTCCGTTTTGCTGTAATTTCGAGTGAACGCTCAAGCCGAAATCCTTATGTTCGGTCTTGTGAAATTGTTCGCCGCCGATCGCGGGCGTTTTGCCGTTTCCGTGACAGCCGTCGCATTGCAGACGGTTTTCCGCAGTCGGCGGAATTTTCGCGGCGTTGTTCTGAGCTTGTGATGAATCAGGGCGAAGGAAGAGAAAAGCTGCCGGAAGAAGCAAAAAGCAAAGGACAATTACAACTTTTACGCTGATTTTCATTGTTTTGATCTTAGATGAACATCGAAATTGATCGTTAATTTAACAAAAGCCGCCAACCACGAAAGGGTTATTGAAAAACGTCAAATTAGTTCGTCCCGCTAGAGCTTCTTCGGTTTGTCGTCAACCGTCGAAAAAGGTGGCGTTACCGTTTCGGCAACTTTAGTTTTTGATTAATAAATCCTTTCAAAATAATGCTGTTTTCGATTTCAAATACATTATTTTTCAATAACCGATTACAGTTTAATATGCTTTTTTTCGGCAGACTGTGACTCTAATCACATTCTTAAATTTTAATAACGTCTAAAATTCAAAATTGTAGAAACTTTGAAAATTTCGAGCGTGAATTTACAAGGTTTCGATGATTTTGAAACTGTTTGAAAAAGGAAAGCCTTCAAAACTGTTGGAATTTTGAACGCGGATTTGGCGAATCGGGCGGATTTGAGCGGAAGTTTTATAGATTTATCCGCATTTATTCGCCGAATCTGCCGAATCCGCGTTCACAAAAGTGTGTTTCTGCTTTTTCAGACAGATAAATAGACAAACCCCTACGGAAAAAATAATTATGAGTGACGAAAAGGAAACCGTTGTTTCATCCTCGGAAGCGGACGAAAAGCCGAAATATCCGAGTGTTTTTCGCAATTACATCAGTCTGGTCGGTGCGGCATTGGCGATTACGAGCCTTGTCAGCATCGTTTTGCTTTTTATGCTCGAACTTTCGAGCGACCAAGAAAAGCCTTATCTCGGCATTTTGATCTACATAATGCTT
>DAITPE010000715.1:0-2712 GCA_036833775.1 Pyrinomonadaceae bacterium
TATCGGTAATGATATTAAACCAAAAATTATTCTGAAAATTGTAAAAATGGAAAACTAATTATTGCCAGATGACGATTATTTGATTGTCTTTTGAGCAGTCAACTTTCTTAAAAAAGTCGCGCGGTTTCAGGAAAGTGTATTTTTTGAATTCTTTGATGAGATGCGATTGGTCGAAAAATCCGAAATTATAAACGAGATCGGTCAAACGGGAATTGTTTTCGTCAATGAGCTTGGCTTGGATAAATTTTCTGAAACGGCAAATTTGTTTGAATTCGGAAGCTGATAAATCGAGATATTTTTTGAATTGATGATTCAGAGTTTGTCTCGTGATTTTCAAACTTTTTGCCAATTCTTCGAGCGTAATTTGATCTTCTTCGTCCATAAGCGTCAATTTTTCAACAGCTTGCCGTAAATAAGAATGCCGAAACGGTCGGTGTCTCGAAAGCAAAAAATCTTCGAGTTCGGCGAGCATTCGGGCATTGTCCGTGATATTCAAAATTCTATTAATATTCGTTCGGTAATTTTCGTCGGGTAAAAAAGGTCTTTTATTTTCAATCGCCGCCGTCAAAATTTCTTCGTCGAAAAAATCGTAAATTGCCAACGGATTAAAAACGACGCAAATTTCCTTCACCTTTCCGCGATATTCGTAAATGCAGGAACTTTTCAGCCCTGATTGAAAGCTTGAATCGAGCAGATTTTCTTCGCAAGGCTCGACGATGATAACTTCGTTTTCCGTAAAACTTTTAGTTTTTTGCGAAACCGAAAGGTAAGAACTGACGCTCGGTAAAATCAAAAAACTGTCCGCAGGTGCGTTTTCGTCGTGTTCGAGAACGTAAACGCATCGAATTAAATCCTTTAGAATTAGATTTTGCGGCGTGTGCGAACAGATTTTCATCGCAAACATTATAGCTTCTGAAACTGTTTCGGGCGAAATCCGGTCAAATTTCTAAATGCCGCCGTAAAATGGCTTTGATCGTAAAAACCGCATTCGTAGGCGATTTCCGTCAGCGATAATTTGGAATTTTTGATCATCGCGAGCGATTTTTCGATCTTTATTTTGCGCCGATATTCGCCCAAAGTGCATTTGAAATAATTCGGAAAATAACGCGAAATCGTTTTCGGGTGAACATTTGCGGCTTTTGCTAAATCTGCAAGCGAGATTTCTTCATTCCATAAATCGTTGAGCATTTCGACCGTTTTTGTCAGCCAAGCGGGAATTTTTTCGTTTGAAATTTCTTTTTCGTCGCTTACATTGTAAAGCAGCATTTCGACTGAAATGTTTGAAAATTCATCATTTACAAGCAATTCGCGGTAAAGTTTGAGCAACTCGAATTTTATGTTCGGATTTTTTTCGACGGCGGAAGTTAATTTCGATTCGGTCGTAAATTTCTTGAAAAAATTGTTTTGAAATTGAAGCGTAAAATATTTTGTCGGGAAAGTTTTCGTGATCGTTTGATGTGGTTCGCCGGCTTGAAAAAACATCAGTTCGCCCGAAAATCTTTCGGTTTCAAAGCGTTTTCGTTTGTCTTTTAGACCGCCGTTCAAGATAAAAGTCAGATGCGGTTCTTCGTGAAAATGCAGCAAATCGCTGTTTCCAAGCTCAAAATGCGTCGAAACGTAAACGGTTGCGCTTTCATTGGAAAGCTTGAAAACCTCGCTCTGATGTTTTCCTTTATTCAAACTGTAAAACGTCTGATTCGGTAACGCTCGATTCATAAAAAGCCCGATTTTTTATACGCAAAAATCGAGCTTTTGTTTTTAATTATTTTTTTTGATTCGCTAAATCAATCCGAGACTTTCTTTTTCCAATTCCGACAACCCTTCAAAATTGAGCGTTAAATTATTGGAAACGATGCGGTTGCGACCTTCGGCTTTGGCTTTGTAAAGTGCTTCGTCGGCGGCTTTGATGAGATCGGCTTCGGACATTCCGAGCGAAACGAAAGTCGTCGCAACACCGATGCTGATCGTCAAATGCTCTCCGGTTTCAGAACTTTCGTGAATTATTTGCAGATTTCTGACGTTTTCCATCGCTTGTTCGGCAATCGTCAACGCGCCCTGCATATCTGTTCCGCCCAAAATTATCGCAAATTCTTCGCCGCCGAAACGCGCCAAAAGATCGGTCGGGCGATGGATCGTGTCGCGCAATGCCTGCGAAACATTTTTCAAACAATCGTCGCCGTTTTGATGCCCGTAAGTGTCGTTGAAAAGTTTGAAATGATCGATGTCGAGCAAAATCAGCGAGATTTCCGTTTTGAAACGAATCGCGCGATGCCATTCGCTTTGCAGAAATTCTTCAAAAAGCCGTCGATTTCCGATCTGCGTCAAACCGTCGGAATTTGCCAAAAGCTGTAATTCTTCATTGGCTTTGCGGAGTTCTTCGGTCTTTTCGTCAACCAATCTTGCAAGGCGTTTTTCGCGCAATTCAAGCTGATAAACGCTCGTTTTCCAAACAATTAAAAGCGTGAGCGCGAGCGTTGCGATACAGACGAGATAAAACCAACCCGTTTGATAAAAGAACGGTTTCAGTTCGATATTCAGCGTTGCGCCTTCTTCATTCCAAACGCCGTCGCTGTTGGCGGCTTTGACGCGAAATGTGTAATTTCCGGGCGGAAGATACGAATAATAAGCTGTTCGTTTTGTTCCCGCATCAATCCAATCGGCGTCGTGACCTTCGAGTTTGTATTTGAATTTTACTTGTTCGGGCTTTGTAAA
>DAITPE010000716.1:0-2685 GCA_036833775.1 Pyrinomonadaceae bacterium
AGGTTGTCCGGCGCGTTTATGTTCGGGATCGAGAGCCAAGCCGCTCCAAACTGACGATTGGGCGTCGGGATTTTCGACCGGAAGTGTTGCAACCGTTAAAGTTACGACTTGAATTCGATCGCCGTTATCGACGCTCAGATCGGTCAAAAGAATATCGTCAGAAGGCGAACCCGAAGGCGTTACGGGTTGAAATTCCCAACTGATTTCGCCCGTTACTGGATCGCGTTTTTTCTGCGCGAGATAAAAACCGGATTCGTTGTCAGACGGCGAAGTTGTCGGCGGAGAAACCAGCGACGAAACGACGAGCGGCGCGACCGTGATATACACGACATCTTTATCGAGCAAACCGCCGACCGTCGGCGCATTGATCTCATCTTTTCCGAGAACGCTTTGCCCGAGTTGTAAAGTCAGGCGAACACGCATTTTACCAAGTTCACCCGGAAATCTCGCGCTGAATTTCAGCCAGCTTCCGCCATCTTCGGGCGATGCCGTTCCCGGCACAAAAGCCTTTGCATAGCCATCGTCATCTTCCTCGTCAATCGGACGAAACGTGCGGACAATGTAAAGACGTTTTCCACCTTCTTCAAAAAATGCGCGGACGGCGTGCCACATAAAATTATCCATTTTCTGCTTTGTATCGTCATCGGCATTTCCGAAATTTAATTGCTGTCGGTCGCCGTAAACGCGCTCGAATTCGCCGAGACTCGTAATCACATCGGGTTCGAGATTTATCGGACCGTAACGCGTTGGACCGATAAAACCCGTTGTCGTCGTGCTGACACCTTCGATCGATTTGGAACGATACGAAACTTCTTCTATAAACACACCCGGAGCAAGATATTCAGGCATTGATTTTCTCCTTAAATTGACGGCTTAAATTGCCGGACTAACGTAAACATTTGACGAAAAAACCGTTTCGCTCATCGACGGAGAAACTAAATCCGAAACGCTTGAACGCAGGATCAGTTCTTTGCCGAACTGCAAAACGGCAGTTGTTAATTCTTCTGTTTTTTCGGTGTTTGCCCATAAAATTGCATTTTCTTGAGCAAGCACAATACTTAAATCGGGAAAATTATCTTCGTTTGAATTATTAAAATTCGGCGAAGAAACAAAAATATTCGGCTGATATTTCAACGAAAAATCCAAATTCCAATTTTGATTCGCCAACGAAATGCGCGTCGCCTGCGCGGGCGGCGAAACGATCGGATTATTTTGCGGCGACAAAGACGGAAAGATCAGCGCAATTTGTCCGTTTCGGTCGGCAATTCCGCGCGCAATCAATTCGCCTTCAAAACGCGCTTCCAAAACTGCAAAAGATGCGGGTTTTTCATCCGATTCAAACAAACTCGCACGAATCACGGACATTCCGGCAAGCGGCGAACGCGTGGCGGAAGAATAAAGCGGAATGCTGAAAAGATTTTTTGAAGGCGAAATGACGGGAATGCTTTCCCATTGCAAAATTCCTCTGACGGGAAGCTCGACCGAAAAACTGAACAATTGAAAACGATTCAATTCATCGAAAACTTCGACGATGTATGTTTTATTCGGCGGATTTTCAGTCCAAAATTCTGCATCGCCTTTGCCGAACGGGAAATTTTCCAAACCGTATGCTTGCTGCAAAACATAAACGCCCGAACGATTTGGAAAAGCTTTAGTTCTTTTTTTCCAATGATTTACCGAAACAGGATAAACCTCTACCCGCAAACCGTCGCCGATTCTTTCGCCCGTCGCCGTATCGTGAAAACACAATCCGAGTGGCGCGACCAATGAAAAACTTTCAATGATTTGGGGCATCACTGTCATTCGCTTAGGGATAATTAAAACCGAAAAATATCAGTTTTTTGCAAAATCAAACTGTCTGGTTTGAACCGCAACGGTTTCTTCGGTCGAAACCGTCGAATCAATTCCGACAACTCTGGCGATATAAGCCACAGACATCGGCAAACTAACCTTGAAAGCACTCCAAAGATTCGATAAATCTTGAAGGGATAGCGATTGATAAATAAGTTCGATCTTTTCATGCGGCTGAAAAATTTCCGTTTCAGGTCCGAAATTATTGAGTCTGGCGGCGGAAAGAACGGGTGCATCTTCGAGCGTCCGCATTGCCCAGCCGAGAATGCGCTGCTGTTTGACGACGTCTTTTGCCCAAACGGTCAATAAAAAATAAAGATCGAGCGGTAATGGCGGTCTGCGTGAAATCCCGTCTAAACCGACGCGATTCGGCAGATTTCGGAGCGAAGAATTAATTTCGACTCGATATAAAAAGAGCGAAATTCCTTCTTCCATCGGGGAAGTAAAATTTGAAGTTTGGTAAAGCTCGAATCGCGCATTCGTAAATTCTGTCTGCGGAATATTGTCTGCCAACATTCCGAGAACAGCCTGTCCGACCACGGCGATTGCCTGAGCTTTTGCCACAAAATTTGCCTCCTCTCAGCAACATGAAAAATCCGGCAAATTGTTTATTAACAATAAATGCGTTCGTTTTCACGAAAAAGCAAAAAAATTATGAATAGAAAAATAAAATTGCAACTTGGGTAAACAATTTTATCGTTACCGATACTTAAATTGAATAACGCCGATACTACACCCGTTTAAAACGTCTTGTCAATGTTTTTTTTTCAAGCCCTAAGAATTTTTCAAGGAATTTACTCAAAAATCGTCAAAAATCGGATGAGTTTCAAAAAA
>DAITPE010000717.1:0-2680 GCA_036833775.1 Pyrinomonadaceae bacterium
GAAATAATCTATGGAATTAAGCGATTTTGCCGCACTTCTAATACTCGCAGTAATTTTACTTTTTCCGTTCGGAATCATTTATTTGATTTTGAATACGCTGAATTGGAACAATAATAAAGAACATCTTTTTAGATAGTTGGGCAGTTTTGATTGCTTGGATCGTTTCCGGTTTATTGATATTTCTGGTTTTCGGCATTTCCGACGTAGTTTGGCGGTTTTCAAGTTTTAGCGGACTCATTTTTTTCGTTTCGATGTATGTTTTAGTCGGATTTGGAAATCTAGCTTCGATCTTCGGCGTTTTATATATCAGAAGCAGGGAAAATGATTTATTACTGAGTCAGAATAGCAGCGAAGTTGAACCGCCAAATGTAAAAAAAACATTGCAGGCAACATTTGCGGTTTATTTTCTCACCTTGCTGATGATAATCGGTTCGATAATGGCAATGACTGATATTGATGAAAGATACTTTCAGCCAAAGCAAGGCAACATCAGTTTCGGAATATACGATTAGTGTAAAGAATTAGAAAAATAGAAGTTTAATTTATGCGGCACATTCACCATTCAATTTTGTTTTTGATTTGCGTGACAATTTTATTCACAGCGTCTTTTGTCGGGGCGCAGGAAAACCAGTCGAGAGATTTGTTTAAAATCAAAGTTAATAACAAATACGGGTTCATTGATAAATTTGGAAACATTGTAATTGAGCCTCAGTTTCAAGGCGTTTACGATTTTTCCGACGGTTTGGCGAAAATTTATACGAATGGAGAATTTGACACAGCATATATTGATGAAACAGGAAAGATCGCCATCGAACCGAAATTCGATATTGGCAGTAATTTCTCGGAAGGTTTTGCGTGGGTTGGTTTCGATCCTGAAAAGAAACCTTACAAACTCGGAAGTCTAACACTTTATTCTTCGCAAGGAACACATTCGTTTAATTACAACATCGGATTTATTGATAAAACGGGAAAGTTTATCACTGAACCGATTTTTACTTTTGCAGGTAATTTTTCAGAAGGTTTAGCATTCGTCAGAACAAAAGATAATAAATTTGGATTTATTGATAAAAGCGGTGAATTTGCGATTCAACCGAAATTTGATTGGGCTGACAGCTTTTCCGAAGGTTTGGCTTTGGTTTTTGTCAAAGGAAAATACGGGTTTATTGATAAAACGGGAAAAATCGTCATAAAACCGCAATTTACAAAAGCAGAAAGTTTTTCCGAAGGTTTGGCAGTCGTAAAAATCGGCGGACAAGTTCGTGAGCCGAATCTTGGTTCGCAAATCATAACAACCACGACCGCAGACACAAATTACGCATATATTGATAAAACTGGAAAGATAATTTTCAAAATAAAGGCAGGATCAGCAAATTCTTTTTCCGAGGGTTTAGCAAGATTTGAACCTTTCGGAGATTACAAACACGGCTTTGTTGATAAAACAGGAAAAGTTGTTATTAGACCGACATTTATGGGTTCATCAGACTTTTCGGAAGATTTTGCTTCTATCATTCTTGAAGCAAAAGACAAAAGTTTCGGCTTTATTGATAAAACAGGAAAGATAATATTTGAAACTAATTATCATTTGGCAGGTGACTTCAAAAACGGCTTAGCTGAAATTCAAGAATTAAATCCGAATGATGACATCGTAAATACGAAATACGGTTACATAGACAAAACAGGAAAGGTTATTTGGCAACCGACAAAATAAAAAAATTTTAAAGAGGCAATTATGATAGACGAAAAAAATCCATTAGGTTTGAAAAAAATACATCATGTCGAGTTTTATGTCGGCAACGCGAAACAGGCGGAGTTTTATTATCGCAAGGCGTTCGGTTTTTCGCGCGTCGCTTATTCGGGGCTTGAAACGGGCAACCGCGAAACGACGAGTTATGTGATGCGGCAGAATCGTGTCAATTTCGTTTTGACAACGCCGCTCACGCCCGATCATCCTGCCGCCGAACATATCAAACAACACGGCGACGGCGTGCGCGACATCGCATTTTTGGTCGAAGACGCAGATTTAGCATTTAACGAAGCCGTGAAACGCGGCGCGAAAGCGTTTATCGAACCGCACGATTGGAAGGACGAAAACGGCAATGTTCGCAAAGCGGCGATTCACACTTACGGCGACACGATTCATTCGTTTATTTCCTACAACAACAATAACGGACACAATTATTCGGGCGCGTTTTTGCCCGGATTTACCGCGCAGGAAGTCGCTGGCGAAGAAGTCGGGATTCAATTGGTTGACCACATCGTCGGCAACGTCGAACTCGGCAAAATGAATTACTGGTGTGATTTTTACCGTGATGTGATGGGTTTTTCGCGCTACATCACGTTTGACGACAACGACATTTCGACCGAATATTCCGCACTGATGTCGATCGTCATGTCGGACGGCGGACACAACATCAAATTCCCGATCAACGAACCGGCGGAAGGCAAAGGCGGCAAATCGCAGATTCAGGAATACATCGATTTTTACCGCTCGGCAGGCGCACAACACGTCGCGCTTTTGTGCAAAGACGTGCGCGACACCGTTGCGAAATTACAGGCAAACGGCATCGAATTTCTGCGCGTTCCCGACACTTATTACGAAGAAATTCCCGAACGCGTCGGCGAAATCGACGAAGACATCGAAGATTTGAAACGCCTCGGAATCTTAGTTGACCGCGACGAC
>DAITPE010000718.1:0-2676 GCA_036833775.1 Pyrinomonadaceae bacterium
TGAATGCGAATATGGGACAAGCCGAAGGCGAAGCCGAAATCGTCGGCGATACGGCGACATATACGAGTTCAGAGTTTGGAGAATGTAAAATAGTTATTAAATTTGTCAAAGCCGGAACGATTGACGTTTCACAGGAAACTTCCGAAGCCGAATGCGGATTCGGATTCAATGTTTCTGCCGACGGAATTTATAAAAAAGTTAGTTCGGCAAAACCCAAATTTTGAACTTAAACTCATTTTATGAGATAAAAATATCTGAATTAAAAAAACAAAGGAAAAATTTATAATGGACTACACTCTAACTTCATATCGTTCGGCAAAAACTTTATCGCTGTTGGCAATAGCAGGTTTGGCTTTAACTATCTTTTGCAGAATATTGTCGAGTTTGGTCGGATTCGGACAGATATTGTCGCCTGATTATACCTTCAAGCTCGACGGCAACCTAAATAGTTCGGTTTGGCTGCTCGCACAAGGAATCGTGGCACTTCTGCAATTTCCCGTGTTTATTTTTACGGTCGTTTTCTTTTTGATCTGGCTTAACCGTACCAATAAAAATCTCGAACCATTAAAGGCTTCTTATACAGAATTTTCATCGGGTTGGGCAGTCGGCTGGTGGTTTATTCCATTTGCAAATTTGGTGAAACCGTTTCAAGCCGTGCGCGAAGTTTGGCGTGAAAGCGATCCTGATTTCGATGGAAGTTCGGGGTTTTTGTCTTCACAGGTCGGTGCTCCGACATATATGGGATTTTGGTGGGGTTTTTGGATAGTTTCCAATATTTTTGAAAACATCACATCACGCGTCTATGACCCCGACAAACTCCAAACGGTCGAGATCAGCGGTTATCTTTTCATGATTTCAGGGATTTTATCATCAATCGCCGCTGTTTTAGCGATTATGGTCGTGCGGGATATTACTGCCCGACAAGAAGCGAGAATAAAAGCGGTCGGAACTTTGAACGAACATTTACCGCCGCCGCCGCCGCAATATAACGGATTAACTTAAAATATTAAAGCTTGAAAGCTTTAATCAAAAGTAAAATCAGAGTTTGGAAAAACTGAGCGTTGCCCCTATCATTTAAATCGCTGTTACAAAATCGAAAGTTTAATCAAAATCCCCAAAAGCCTGACTAATGGTAAAAATATTACCGTCAGGGTCCAATTCAGGCACTGTAAGTTAAGTGTATGAAGGAAAAAATAAAAGTCTTGATTGCAGATGACGATCCGGTTTTACGCCGTCTTCTGCCGTCACAGATTTCCTCAAAGGACATCCGATTTCTGACCGTCGAAAACGCACAAAGAGTGTTTAGTCTTTTAAGGGAAGAAGATTTCGACGTCGTTCTGCTCGATGTAAATCTGCCCGATGCATCGGGCATCGAAATTCTTTCTTCGATTCGTCAACAGCAGGAAGCACCCGAAGTCGTGATGCTGACGGCGGATAAATCTCTGCAAACCGGTATCGAAGCAATGCGGCGCGGCGCATACGATTACATCACCAAACCCGCAAATCCCGAACAAGTCGAAGCAATTATCCGCAAAGCTTCGGAAAAACACGAGCTTGTCAAACAGAACGAACGCCTGCGCGTCGCCGTTCGCCAACAGAATAAGATCGATGCGATCGAACCCGTTCATCAATCTTTGGCGATGCTCCAAGTTTTTAAGCAAGCCGAAACGGTCGCAAAACTCGATTCAACCCTTTTAATTACAGGCGAAAGCGGAACGGGAAAAGACATTCTTGCGCGCTGGATTCATTCGCAAAGTCTGCGTTCAGATTTGCCGCTTGTCGCCGTAAACTGCGGCGCATTGCCCGAAAATCTTTTTGAATCCGAATTTTTCGGACACGAAAAAGGTTCGTTTACAGGCGCGACCGGACAAAAGATCGGCTTGATCGAAGCCGCTGACGGTTCAACGCTTTTTCTCGACGAGATCGGCGAAATGCCTTTGACGATGCAGGTCAAACTCCTTCATTTTCTCGAAAACGGAATGTTTCGCCGCGTCGGTGCCACGCGCGATCGCTTTTCAAATGTCAGAATCATCGCCGCGACCAATAAAAATCTCGCCGACGAAGTAAAATCAAACAATTTCCGAATGGATTTATTTTACCGTCTGAACGTGATTTCATTTCATTTGCCGCCGCTGCGCGAACGAAAGGAAGATTTGCCGTCGCTGATCGAATTTTTCTTGGATAAATTACGAATTCGTTTCAAACGTCCGAATCTGCATTTTTCCGAAAAAGCTCAAAAACAACTGGCAGATCATTCGTGGCAAGGAAATATCCGCGAGCTTCGTAATACGGTCGAGCGTTCGGTCGTGCTTTCGCCAAACGATCTGATCGAAGAGATTTTCGGACTAGAAACGCAAAATTTTGCCGGAATATCACAGTTTCAAACATTCAATGAACCGTCTTTAACAATCGCCGAACTGGAAAAACGGCACATTTTAAAGGTTTTGTCCGATGTCGGCGGACATCGTGAAAAAGCTGCCGTTATTTTAGGAATAACGGCACGAACGCTTTATCGAAAGTTGAATGAATATGATGGAAAAGGCTGACATTTTGTCAGTAAGTATGAAATTTTTTCAGATAAAATTTCACGTTGAATACGGAAAAGTTTGCAAAAGTTATTTTGAATAATGTTTAATAATAAAATATTTATCTAGTAAATACTTGAAAATAAAGAAT
>DAITPE010000719.1:0-2663 GCA_036833775.1 Pyrinomonadaceae bacterium
GTCGTCTTCGGTTTCGTTTCGCCGTAACCTTTTGTTTCTAAAGTAGAAGCATTAACGCCGAATTTGATGAGCGCATCTTTGACGGCTTTTGCACGGTTTTCCGAAAGCGTTTGGTTTGACGCATCGCTTCCGTCGCTGTCCGTGTGTCCGCCGACTTCTAAAACGACCGTCGGCGGCAGTTTTTTAATAAATGTCGCACCTTTTTGTAATGCTGCCAGACGAATCGGCGGAATATCGTATTTTCCGCTGTCGAAATTGATGATCAGAATATTCAACGCCTTCGTCAAATCTTCGGGCGTGAAAGGATCGGGCAAACCGTCGAGCGCGGCATTGTAACAGCGTTCGGCTTTATCGAATTCGCCAAGCTTGATGTCGCCGCAATTTTCGCCGGGTTCGACTTTTTTCTGTGTGCAACGGGCAATGATCGGTTCGGGTTTTACGCCGTCAACTCCTTTTATTTCACGCGCTTCACAAGTATAACTCGGATGCACGATCTCGATCTTTTTCGTTTCACCGGCTTTTAATGTCGGCAATTTGATTGAACCATCTTCGCTCGTCACGCCCCAAAATGCGCCGTTTACCAAAACATTGCTTCCCGGAGGCGCGCCTTTGACGGTTGCTTCAAAACCTTTGTCGCTGATGATGAAAAAGTAAACGAGAAGCAGAATTGCAACGGCGAAAAAGAACATCGACATCAAGCCTGCGACAACCCAAACCCAACCCGGAATTCCGCCTTGTTCCTGCTTTTCTTTTTCTTCCTGCGCGGCTTTTTCGGTCGGTGTCGGCGGTAAATTTTGATATTTTTGGCGTTCGGCTTCGGGCAGACGGAAATAAGGCGTGGTTGCGCCGTAATTGTTGCCCGAATCATCATTGTTCGACGAATTTCCGCCGCTGTAATTTCGATTGTTTCCGCCGCCGAAATCGGTTTCGGAAAGATCGATATTGTGCTGCGTCACGCCCCAATCGGGATTTTGCGGAACATTTTTTTGCGAGCCGGGAAGAAAAGTTTTGCCGAAATCGTCTTCGTCCTGATGCAGATTATAATTCGGAACCGTGTTTCCCCAATCGTCGTTGTGCGGCTGTGCCGGATAATTGTAATTCGTTTTATCCCAATCGTTGTTTGACGAATTTCCGCCTTTCGGCAGATTGATATTCGGCATCGTTTTGGAAAAATCGTCCGGCGGCGGACTTGGTGGTTTTTTTGAATCGCTCACGGTCTTCTAAACTCCTCTCGCTTGCAAAACTGCAAAATTTGCTTTGAAAGAGAAGTTTAGCACAAAATGCGGGCAATCAATAAGGAATTATTGAGTTTTGATGTTCGGCGGCTGTGCGTTTTTCGTGCGGACGCTGATGCCTTCGTCAGCAATAACGAAAACTTTTCGTGCGTCGTAAGTCGAAGTATTTGTCGGGAAATATGAAAGTAAATAACGATTTTTGCGAAGCTCGTCGCAGATGAATTTTGCGGCGGTTTGTGCTTCTTCGATCGGGAAAATCTTGCCGCCGGTTCCTTCCGTCAATTGATTGATAACTTCGTTCGCTTTCGGCGTATTGCGACGATACGCGCCGCCGGTGCGGTCGGGAATTTGAAGCGCGTAAACCGTGATATTTTGATTTTGCAGTTCGTCTAAAACACTCTGAAAAGAAGCTTTACTGCCGCGATCTAATCCGTCGCCGATAAGCACGACGGCGGTTTTGCGCGTTCCCGGCATCAACGGAACGAGAATTTCGCGTGTCGTGGCTTCGAGCGCGTCGAAAAGATACGGATTTCCTTTTTTGCGAAATGTCGAAAGCGAAGTTTCGAGTTTTTTCGCGTCGTCAGTCCATTCTTGAATGATTTCCGGTTTTTCATCGTAAGCAGCGACGAAAACTTGGTCGCCTTCGAAGATTTCGTATGCGAATTCCATCGTCGCGGCTTTCAGTTTATCGACATCACCGCGCAGAGTTTGTGAATTATCGACGAGAATCAAAATCTTCGCGGGCGACGGATCATAGCTGAAATTTTTGATCTTTTGTTCGATTCCGTTTTCGTAAAGAAAGACATTTTCGGGTTTGATTGGATCGGTTTTGCTGTCTGTCCGCCAAGCCGTGACGCTCAAAATCGTGCCGTCAAGCTCGCCCGAACCTTTCACGCTGTGACGCGATTGAGCGCATAAAAAAGCGGAAAAACTCAATAAAAACAAACTCGCGATCCAAACTTTTTTAACCGAAAATCTCATTTTTTACCTCAATCTTTTTTTGCTGTTGATTCTGTTTTGGCAGATGTCGAACTGTCGCTTTTCGAGTTTGATGCAGAATCTGCCGAAGCCGTTGATTCACTCGTCGAAGTTTTTTCGATCTTTTCGCTTTTCGCGCCTTTATCCGCTTTTTTCCCCGAATAATCGGTGACATACCACCCTTCGCCTTTGAACTGAAAGCCCGAAAGCGACCATTGTTTTTCCAATTTTCCGCCGCAATTTTCGCAAACCGTCAAAGGCGCGTCGGAAACTTTCTGCATTTTTTCAAGATGTGCGCCGCAATCGGTGCATCTGTATTCGTAAATCGGCATAAATACTTAAAAATCAATATAAACTTTATCTATAAAATTGTTAATGACACTCAGATTATAAAAATTTGCTTGGCAGAATAGCAAATTTTGGCAAGCCGTTTGCTTGTTTTCCGAATCA
>DAITPE010000720.1:0-2648 GCA_036833775.1 Pyrinomonadaceae bacterium
AATAATTTGCGGGAGTTGTGCCGATGTCGGTCGCAGTTGCCGAATTATTGGTCGTGTTGCGGTAAATCCTGTATGTCGTCGCTCCGCGAATCGTATCCCAATGCAGTCCGACTTTGTAGCTGTATGCGTTATCTGTTGCCGAAAAACCCGTCGGTGCAGGCAATCCGCCGGTTTGACTGCTCACGGTCGGCGACAAAAAGCGACTTCCAAAACCTGTAAACGCAACAAAAGCGAACAGGAAAATAATCGTAAACTTTAGTTTCCTCATAACAATGTTCAATTTTTCGTAAATCTTCCGAGAAAGAAATTATCCTATAGGAAAGGGGTTTTGAATTGAATTCAAGCTATCATAATAGTTCGATAATGCCAATAAATCAAATGGTTTCCTTAAATTTCGGCGGGTTTAGTGATGAATTTTTCAGCATAAATTATTTAATATAATTAATGAAATATAAGTATAGGAAATTTGACCGTTCGGCTAGATGAAAAAAATTACTAAAAAGGCAAAATGCTTGTTTTTTAGGAGGTTAAAAACTAGAATGTTAGTTTGATTCCATAACAGTTTTTCTAACATCTTAGACATCCATAATATTATGAACCATAATCTTTTTAATACACGGCAAACATTTAAAACAGGCGGCGGTCAGGAAGGCGTTTTTTATTCGCTTCCGCAGCTCGAAAAAGAAGGCATCGGCAATATTTCACGCTTGCCCATTTCGATTCGCGTCGTTCTTGAATCGGTTTTGCGTAATTTCGACAACGGCAAAAAGGTTTCCGAAGAAGCAGTTAAACAGCTTTCAAGTTGGGGCGCGACAGCTGAAAGAACAGACGAAATTCCGTTCGTCGTGGCACGCGTTATCTTACAAGATTTTACAGGCGTTCCGCTTCTTGTCGATTTGGCGGCGATGCGTTCGGCAGTTAAAAGACTCGGCAAAAACGTCAGCGTGATCGAACCGCTCGTTCCGGTCGATCTGGTGATCGACCACTCGGTTCAAGTCGATTACGCCGGAAGCGAAGCCGCTTATCAGCGCAATATGGAAACCGAATTTAAGCGCAACGAACAGCGTTATAAATTCTTGAAATGGGGAACGCAAGCCTTTAACGGTTTCGGCGTTGTGCCGCCCGGAATCGGCATTGTTCACCAAGTAAATCTCGAATATTTGGCAAAAGGCGTGTTTGAAAAAGACGGCGTTTATTATCCCGATTCTTTGGTCGGAACGGATTCGCACACGACGATGATTAACGGACTCGGTATCGTTGCGTGGGGCGTCGGTGGAATCGAAGCGGAAGCCGGAATGCTCGGTCAGCCCGTTTATTTCTTAACGCCCGATGTCGTCGGCGTAAATTTGACAGGCGAACTTCCGCAAGGCGCGACGGCGACCGATCTCGTTTTGAGAATTACGGAAATGCTTCGAAAAGCGAAAGTCGTCGGCAAATTCGTCGAATTCTTCGGCGAAGGCTCGGCGAGTTTACACGCGACCGACCGCGCGACCATCGCGAATATGGCTCCCGAATACGGCGCGACGATGGGCTTTTTCGGAACTGACGAAAAAACGCTCGATTATTTCCGCGCGACGGGACGCGATGAGGCGCAAATCGAAACGATCAAAAATTATTACGAAGCGCAGGGAATGTTCGGAATTCCGCAGGCTGGCGAAGTCGATTACACGACGACTTTGGATTTGGATTTGGCAACGATCACGCCGGCAGTTGCAGGACCGAAACGCCCGCAAGACCGCATCGAACTTTCTAATTTAGACGATAGATTTATCGAACTTTTCGGTCAGACGGTCGCGGACGGCGGTTACGGAAAAAACAAGGAAGACCTCGAAAAACGCTTTATGGTGACGATGGGCGTAAAACATTCGGATAATGTCACAGGCGGCGGCGAACAATCACCGAAATCGATTCCGCTTCCGGTTTTGGGTGATGTCAGCGAAAAGAATACGAGCGTAACGACCGAAATTGAGATGATGAACAATCGTCCTTCGGCTGACCGCGTTGAAGGTTTGAACGAAGAAACGCCGACCCAAACAACGGCGATCGGCAACGGCGACGTGCTCATTGCGGCGATCACGTCATGCACGAACACGTCGAATCCGGCAGTAATGCTTGCGGCGGGAATCGTGGCGAAGAAAGCAGTTGAAAAAGGTTTGAAAGTTCCGCCTTATGTGAAAACTTCGCTCGCGCCGGGTTCGCGTGTCGTCACGGAATACCTAAACAAAACGGGCTTGCAGACATATCTCGATCAAGTCGGCTTTAATCTCGTCGGTTACGGCTGCACGACCTGCATCGGAAATTCTGGACCGCTCGATCCGGGCATCGAAGAATCGATCGTTGAGAACGATCTCATCGCTGCTTCGGTTTTGTCGGGAAATCGTAATTTCGAAGCGCGTGTTCATCAAAACATCAAGGCGAATTTCCTGATGTCGCCGCCGCTCGTTGTGGCTTATGCACTTGCGGGAACGGTCATCAAAGACGTTTATCTGCATCCGATCGGGCAGGATAAAGAGGGAAACAACGTATTTCTAAAAGACATCTGGGCTTCGCTCGATGAAGTCAAGGAAGTTTTGCAAGCGGCTTTCGAACCTGAAACTTATAAAAAACTTTACAGCGAATTTGCCGAAGACAATCCGCTCTGGAATTCG
>DAITPE010000721.1:0-2645 GCA_036833775.1 Pyrinomonadaceae bacterium
GTGATGACGCATAAATTCGGCGACCTTTTTTCTCTGCCGGGTTTGACGAATCAATGGGGCTGCGCGTCGCCGGCGATGGACGCGGTCGCGGTTCGCAGTATCGCTTTTCCTCCGTTCGCGCAGGGCGAAATGAACGTCGCGCCGCTCGGTTCGGGCGGCGAACTCCTGACGGCGGTTTTATATGTTGACGAAGAATATTTTGCGGCGACGAAAACGCCGATCGAGTTTGTTTGGCAGCCCGATCGCGTTGAAAGAAAAACCGTTTACAAAGGTTTGGAAATAACTTCAACGACGATAATTCCGTTCAAAACGATGTCCGTGGCGGTAAAATACACCGTTAAAAATATCACCAATCAGCGTCGAAAAACCGAAATAAAATTGGCGATCAACGGCGGCGCGACGAAATCCGTCAAACCTTGGAACGCGGCGTATTCTCCCGGCGAATACGACAATTTGCGAACCGTTGACCAAAACCGAAACGCCGTTTTGTATAAATCGAAACATACGACGGCTTTCACCATTCAAGGCGCGTCGCCGAAAGCGGATAAACTTTTGCCGTCTTGGATCGTTTATAATTTTGAACTCGCTCCGAACGAATCGAAATCGTTTACTTTCGTCAATTCTTTGGGCGAAACGAAGGAAGCAGTCGAGAAAGAATACGACGCGATTATTAATAATTTCGACGCTGTTCAAAAGCAAACGACCGACGAATGGAACGCGCAATTGAAAGGCGCATTTACGCCGAATAATCAGTATTTTTCGGGTTATGTCCCGACGCTTGTGACAAAAGACGACGACGTTAAACGCATTTATCACACGGCGGTGATGCACGCGCTTTATTTTCGCCGCACGACTCCGCATTCGGTTTACGGCACGACTTATGTAACATTAATGCCGCGATATTGGGAAACGACGACGTTTTTGTGGGATATTTCGCTGAGCGCAATGCTTCTTTCGATGCTCGATCCCGAAATTTTGAAACGAATGATGGAAACGTGGATGACGCTCGACGTTTACAAGCATTTCGGCACTGAATATTTAACCGGCGCGGGCGTTGGACCTTGGTATTCGGTCAATGATTACGCGATGTCGAGAATGGCGAAGGAATATCTGCGTTGGACGGGCGATAAAGCATGGCTCGACAAAGATGTAAACGGCAAAAAGGTTTTGGATTATCTCGTCTCTTACGCCGAAAACTGGCGAAAATTAGACACGAATAAACACGGACTTGCGGATTACGGCGGTGTGACGAATCTGCTCGAAGCCGTTTCGAGTTACGTTCACGAAGTCGCCGGATTAAATGCGGCGAATGTTTATAATCTGCGTTTTGTGGCGGATTTGCTTGAATTCAAAGGTCAAAAAGACAAAGCGAGCGCGATGCGGAAAGAAGCCGAAGAACTCGGAAAACGCGTTCAGCAACTTTACGTTGATGGCAAAGGAATCTGGCGTTGTCGTTTGCCTGACGGAAGTTATAACGAAGTTCATCATTGTTACGATTTCGGCACGACTTTGATGAATATCGGCGATCTGATGACCGCGAAACAGAAAAATGAAATGGTCGAATTTTTCCGGCGCGAACTGCAAACGCCGACGTGGATGCGCGCGCTTTCGACGAAAGATTTGGACGTTACATTCAGCATTCGCCCCGATCATCAATGGACGGGCGCATATTGCTCGTGGGCGGCTTTGGCGTTGAGCGGTTTGTATGTCGCAGGCGAAGCCGACATCGCGCACGAATGGATGAAAGGTTTGGCAAAAACGAGCCGTCAAGGTCCGTTCGGACAAGCGCATTTTACCGAAGTTTTCTGGACACCGGAATCGAACGGAAGCGCATTAAAAGCAACGTCCGATCAGCCGTATATTAACGATTGGGCGTGTGTTTCGGGCTGTAATTATCTCGAACCGATCGTTGATTCGATCTTCGGAATCAACGCCGGATTGTTTGGTGAAATTACCGCAAAACCGCAATTCGGAAAATTCGACGGCGGCGCGGAACTGCGAAACATCAATTATCAAGGAACAAAATACACGGCAACCAAAAACGGCGTGAAAAAAGCCTAGGATTTTTGCCCGCGAAAGACGCGAAAGTACGCTAAATTAAATTAAAATTGACCACAGATGGACACAGATAAACACGGATTCTTACAATTATTTGAAATTTGAAATATCAGATTTGAAATCGCATTTATCTGTGTTCATCTGTGGTTAAAATAAAAAACTTTTTCGCGCCTTTTCGCGCTTTTCGCGGGCAAATAATTTCTTAAAAACTATGAAAAAACAACTTTCGATAATTCTTTTGATACTTTTCGCGGCGAATTTTGTTTACGCGCAAAATACGAGTGAAAATCTTCTGAAAATCGCCGACCGTTATTGGATGCAGCCGGATGTTGTTTACAATACGGCGAATAATACGGCTTTGAAACTCGATGTTTGGTATCCGCGTGATAATCCGAATCCGACACCGACTCTCGTTTATATTCACGGCGGCGGCTGGATTTTCGGTTCAAAAGAAGGCGCGGTTTATCAATTTTTGCCGTATTTGGAGAAAGGCTGGCGCGTTGTCAATGTCGAATATCGAATGGCTTCGAATTCGCTTGCGCCGGGCGCGGTTGCACCCACGATGCGTGGCAGGTCGGACGAGGTCT
>DAITPE010000722.1:0-2629 GCA_036833775.1 Pyrinomonadaceae bacterium
AATTAACTCCTCAAAATTAATAAAAAAGGTAGGAAAAAGACTTGAGCGATCAGTAAAGATAAAAGTTCTCAGCTTTGCGCCATATATATTTTTACGCAAAACACGGATAAAATGCAAGATGTTTTTTATGATTTGCCAACAAAGTTTAACTATTTGCGGATAAACTTATAAATTGCTGAGTTCTTTCGGAGATTTGTTCGGAATCTGAAATTAAACCGCTGATGATCGCGCATGAATCTGCGCCGTTTTGCAAAACTTCCGTAAAATTCGACAGTTCGATGCCGCCGATCGCCACAAGCGGAAAATCGCCGATCGCGTCGCGGACTTTCTTCAAACCTTCCAATCCGACAACTTCGTCGGGATTTTCCTTGGTTTTAGTCGCAAAAATGGGACCGATCGCCACGTAATCGATCGGCATTTTTACGGCTTCGATCGCCTGCGTGACGCTGTGCGTGGAAAAACCGATGATCGCATTTTTACCCAAGATTCTTCGCGCCGCTTCGGGCGGAAGATCGTCTTGCCCGAGATGAACGCCGTCCGCTTTTAACGCCAACGCAATGTCAACGCGGTCGTTGATAATAATTTTTGCGCCGTTTTTTCGGGCGATTTCCAACGCTTTTTGCGCTTCGGCAAAAAATTCCTTCGGCGAATCATATTTTTCACGAAGCTGAATAAATTCCGCGCCGCCCGCGATCAGTTTTTCAACCTGTTCGGCGTGCGAAAGTTTGGCTAAACGGACATCCGTGATCGGATAAATTTTCGGGAAAATCATAAGAAGTTTGAAACAACGATTAACACGGATTTTCACGGATTACTTTAAAAATTTGCTCGTGAAATATAAGAAAATCACGAAAAAAGATATTTTCTTTTTTTCTTAAATAGTCCGTGAAAATCTGCGTAAATCGTTGTTTCTAAAAAAGCGATTTCATCATTAAAAAGCAGTCTTCGCCGTTGTTGTAATATTTGCCGATGCGCTGGACGACCGAATAACCGAAGCTTCGGTAAAGACTCTGCGCGGCGATATTGCTGACGCGAACTTCGAGCATCACGGTGTTTATCTGTCGATTTCGCAAAGCTTCTTCGGAATGTGCGAGCAGTTTTTCCGCCAAACCGCGCCGACGATGTTCGGGCGCAACGCCAATCGTCGTGATATGTCCCGCGCCTTGATTATCCATCATCACGAAAACGAATCCGACCATTTCATCTTCGGGCGTGACAATACGGTAACTCAATGTCCGCGAATCACTTAAAAGATAATTGAAAGTATGTTTCGTGTAATTTTCGCCGTTGCGGAAACAGCGCAGATTCAGCCGCATCACTTCTTTTAACTGTTTGTCCGTCAGCGGTCGAATGTCGTAAACGGTCGGTGGCGCAGGCACGATAATTTCCGTTTCCTCGATCGGCTGTGAAGAAATGAAAAAATTACGAATTGTCTGCAAAAACGCCATAAAAAAGTCCGGGAAGTCCGAGAAGTTTTGGAAGTCCGGGAAGTCAAGAATTTATTTTCTTACCAGACTTCCCGAACTTTCCAGACTTTCCAGACTATAAAATCAGCATACAATCGCCGTAACTGTAAAAGCGATATTTTTCCGCGACGGCGTGACGATAAGCATTCATTATAAAATCATAGCCGCCGAAAGTTGAAACTAAAACGAGCAAAGACGATTGCGGAAGATGAAAATTTGTCAGAAGTCCGTCGATCGCTTTGAATTCGTATTCGGGCGTGATCGTCAGCTCGGCTAAAGATTTTTCGGCGACGAATTTGCCGTTTTTCGAAATTGCGTTTTCCAAAGTCCGCGTCGAAGTCGTGCCGACGGCGATAATTCTTCGATTTTCAGACTTTGCCTGATTCAAAATTTCTGCCGTTTTTTCGGTTATTTCGTAATTTTCCGGCAAAACTTTGTGTTCCGATAAATCAGAAACGCGCACGGGTTCAAAAGTTCCGTAGCCGACGTGAAGCGTAACTTCCGTCACGGTCACGCCGAGATTTTTTACTTTTTCGAGAATTTCGGGCGTGAAGTGCAATCCGGCGGTCGGCGCGGCGATCGCTCCGCGATTTTTGGCGAAAACGGTTTGATAGCGTTCGCGGTCTTTGTCGAAATTTCCGTCGTCGCGTTTGATATAAGGCGGCAAAGGCGTTTTGCCGATCTCGTCTAAAATCTCGTCGAAATTTCCGTCCGCTTCAAATTTGATAAAAACGCGACCTTCTTCGGTTTTTTCGAGAACTTCGGCGAAAAGCTTGTCGCTGAAAATTATTGTTTTGCCGATCTTCAAACGCTTTGCCGGACGCGCCAGTGTTTCCCAAACGTCGTTTTCAGTTTCCTTTACGAGAAAAATCTCGATTTTTGCGCCGGTTTCCGATTCGCCGAAAAGACGCGCCGGAAAAACTTTTGTATTATTCAAAACCAAAACGTCGCCGGCTTTCAAAAAATCGGGAAGATCGTAAAAATTTTTGTCTTGAATCAAATTTCGGCGGCGGTCGAGCGTCAGCATCCGCGAAGTTTCGCGTTTTTCAAGCGGCGTTTGCGCGATTAGTTCGTCAGGCAAAAAGAAATCGAAATCGGAAATCTGCATAAAAACAAAAGGAATTACGATCACGGAAAATCATAATTCCTCGAATTAACAAATT
>DAITPE010000723.1:0-2624 GCA_036833775.1 Pyrinomonadaceae bacterium
CGTCGAAAACAGCGATGATGTCGTTCGCGCTGTCGATGATGTGACCTTTAATATTCTGTCGGGCGAAACGCTCGGACTTGTTGGCGAATCGGGTTGCGGAAAATCGACGGTCGGACGCTGTATTTTGCGGCTTTATGAACCGACGAGCGGTTCGGTTTCGTTTGAAGGACAGGAAATTATCGGGTTACCGAACAAGGAAATGCAGAAGCTGCGGCGCGAAATGCAGATCATTTTTCAAGACCCGTATGCAAGTTTAAATCCGCGTTTGAACATTCTTTCGATCGTTTCCGAACCGCTGAAAATTCACGGAATCGGCAATAAAACCGAACAGAAAGACCGCGTTGCCGATTTATTGAAAAAGGTCGGACTCGATCCCGAATATATGTTTCGTTATCCGCACGAATTTTCGGGCGGACAACGGCAAAGATTGGGAATCGCGCGCGCGCTTGCGCTAAATCCGAAACTTATCATCGCCGACGAACCCGTTTCCGCGCTCGATGTTTCCGTTCAGGCGCAGGTCGTCAATCTTTTGCAGGATTTACAATCGGAATTCGGTTTGACGTATCTTTTTATTTCACACGGTTTAGCTGTCGTCGAACATATTTCGAATCGTGTTGCAGTGATGTATCTCGGAAAAATCGTCGAGATCGCCGAAGCGAAGGAATTATACGAACTGCCGCTTCATCCATACACAAAGGCTTTGCTTTCCGCGATTCCGATTCCCGATCCGAAGCAGAAACGCGAACGAATCGTGCTGAAAGGCGATGTTCCGACACCGATCAATCCGCCGTCGGGCTGCCGTTTTCGGACGCGTTGTCCGATCGCAGTTGAAGAATGCGCGGAAAAAGTTCCCGAACTTCGCGAGATTACGAAAGGGCATTCGGCGGCTTGTATTCGTGTCGAAGGTTATAAAAACGCACCGATCGTCGAATAAATTTTGAAACGGGCGCGGCGGTTTTGACGTATCTTTAGATGCAATTCAAATTTTACCTTTTAGAAAACAGGAGAAAATATGACCGAAGAACCGAATAACGGCGATTGGCAAGCGCCGCCGCCGCCCGAAAAGATCATCAAGGAAGAACCGCAAATGTCGGAGGTTTCGACGCTAGTCAATGTCTTTTTCGATCCGGGAAATACATTTGAGGATTTACGTAAGAAGCCGAGATTTATTCTTGCTCTTTTAATTACCGTGTTGTTTTTTGGCGGCTACATCATTGCTTTTCAGCAAAAATTAGGTGAACAAAGATACAGACAATTCATCACGGAACAGATTGAAAAAAATCCGCAAGCGAGTTCGATGCCCGCCGAGCAAAAACAAGCGCAGATAAATATAAGCGTGACCATTACGAAATATATCGGCTATGCCATTCCGGTATTTATAGTCGTTTTTAGCTTTATCGGCGGTTTGTTTTACTGGCTCGGAGCGAAGGCGATGGGCGGCGCGGCAACTTTTATGCAGTCGCTGTCGGTTTATGTTTATTCGTCTTTTGCGCCGACGGTCGTTTCGATGTTGGCTAATTTCATCGTTTTATTTTTGAAATCGGCAGACGAAATAGATATTGCAACGAGCAGTCGAGGTGTCGTTCAAGCGAGTCCGGCAATGTTTATGAACGGCAAAGATATGCCCGTTTTGACAACTTTGGTCAGCTCGCTCGATCTGTTTGCGATCTGGGGTTTGATCCTCGCAGCAATCGGTTTGCAGAAAGTCGGCAAGATTTCTAAAGGCTCGGCGTGGACGATCGTGCTTATTATATTTTTGATCGGAATTACGTGGCGCGTTATAAATGCTTTGATCAGCGGAAATCCGTCGTAAATCAAATTGTAAAGATAACTTATAAAATGTAAAAAAGGACGCGCATTGCGTCCTTTTTTTTATTGATTTATTCGTATCTCAAAGCCTCGATCGGGTCGAGCCTTGCGGCTTTCCAAGCGGGGAAAAGTCCGAAGATCAGACCGATCATGACGCTCACCACAAAACCTGCGATCGGTGCCCAGAGCGGCACGTAAGACGGAAAAACGAACCTGATCAAAAGTGTCAACAGCCAACCGACCGTCAGACCGATCACGCCGCCGAAACCGGTCAGCGTTCCGGCTTCGATCAAAAACTGAAAAAGAATATCGCTTTGCCGTGCACCGAGAGCTTTGCGGATTCCGATCTCGCGTGTTCTTTCAGTCACCGAAACGAGCATAATATTCATCACGCCCAAACCGCCGATGAGCAAAGCGATCGAAGAAATCACGACCATTGCGAGAAAAACACCTTGTGTGATGGCTTCAAATTGACTTAAAAGACTCGCCGCAGTTTCCATCGCAAAATTGTTTTTTTCGCCGTATTTGACGTGTCTGCGAAGCCTCAAAAGGTCTTGCACGTCGTCTTTTGCCTTATCGAGCATTCCTTCTTTCGCAACGGCGAGAATGAAAAGATCGTCGGCGTTCGGCTTTAATTTGAGAGCCGCGCCCATCGGCATATAAATGACGTTCGATTGATCGTTGTTGCCGCCTCCGCCGCCGAAAAGCTGTTCGCGTTTTTGCAGGATACCGATAATTCTGAACTCGGTTCCGCCGATCTCCAGAGTTTGTCCGATCGGATTTTCATACGGAAAATAACTTTCCTTAACCGAATC
>DAITPE010000724.1:0-2613 GCA_036833775.1 Pyrinomonadaceae bacterium
GAATTTGCTTGTTTTGCATTTTCTAACTTTTCTTCAAAATCTTCAAGGATTTTTTCAGTTAAAGTTTTTGCCATTTCCGCATCGCGTTTAGCGATTGCCGTAACTACTTTGTAACGATAATCTCGTGTTAAAAGAGAAGTTTGTGAAGTTTGCGGTTTTTCATTGTAAATATCGTTTGCAATCTTAAAAGCATTGAGAAAATATGTTCTGGCTGATTCATTATCCGAAATCCACAGAAAATCAGCAATTTTCAAGAGTATATCAATTCGATTTTCACTGTTTTTTATCAGATTGCTTTCGGTTGCTAATCTTTCTACGATCTGTCTAGTCAAAAGCGCATCGCACTGTTTTTTCAGCGGTTTTTGTGATTCTTGGGCAAAACTAAGTGATGCAAATGTGAAAATAAGAAAAAGTGACAAACTGATTTTCATTTTTTCCTCGAGTAATTAGATTTCCATAAAGTATCACATTTTTTACTGTCAAAACAATAAAAATTTGCAAGCCGATACAACTACAATCGTTCCTTAAAACGTCATAGAAGCGTAAATAATCTTAAATCCACGCTTTAGAAAAATTGTTAGGAGAAAATTTATGAAGTTGAAGTTTTTTGCAAACGCCATAATTTTGGTGTTTGCCGGTTTGTTTTTTGCTCTCTCCGTAAACGCGCAAGGTGTAATCGTGCCAATCATTTGCGACGTTCGACCGTGCCGACCGCCGCGCCCGATTCCACAGCCGATCCCTTTGCCGAATGCGCTTCCCGTGAAATCAATTAAGCTCGACACGAAAATCAACGGGCAAGTTGCGACGACGCACGTTGAACAGATTTTTCGCAATGACACGCAATACACCTTGGAAGGAACTTATTTTTTCCCGATTCCCGAAACCGCTTCGATCGTCGAATTTGCGATTTGGGAAAACGGCAAAAAACTAGTCGGCGAAGTTCGTTCGCGTGAAGAAGCGCGGCGAATTTATGACGAAATCGTCCGTCGTCAGCGTGATCCGGGTCTGCTTGAATACGCAGGAAAAGATTTGTTTCAAGCTTCGATCTTTCCGATTCCGCCCAATTCCGACAAAAAACTCGAAATGACTTATTCACAAGTTTTGAAGGCTGAATCTGGAACAGTTGCGTATCGTTATCCGCTCGGAACAGGCAGGAATCTTTGGGCGCGGCAGTCGAGCGATGAAGTTCGACGAAATATGCCGCCGCAAAAATTCGGAACCGTTTCGGGTAAGATCGAGATTGTCGGGAAGGAAGCTTTAAGAAATATTTATTCGCCTTCGCATCAAATCGAAGTTTCAAATAAAGGCGAAACAAAAGCGACGGTTTCGTTTGAAACAAACTCGAACGAAAACGATTTTCAGCTTTTTTACGGACTTTCCAACAACGATTTCGGGATGTCGCTTTTGACTTACCGAGAACCGGGAAAAGACGGATATTTTCTGCTTCAAATTTCACCGAAAGACGAATTAAGCGAACGTGAATTGGTCAGCAAAGACATCGTTTTCGTTCTCGATACTTCGGGTTCGATGGCGGATGAAGGAAAGATGGACAAAGCCCGTAACGCTTTACTTTTCGGCATCAAAACCTTGCGCGAAGGCGACCGTTTCAACGTCATAAATTTTGCCGGCGAAGAACATTTGATGGAAGATAAATTGATTCCGGCAAATGATGTGGGCAAAAAACGCGGCGAAGAATTCGTCAAAAAACTTACGCCGACCGGCGGCACGAATATCAACGATTCTTTGATCGCGGCGGTAAAAAGTTTCGAGAAAAACTCGCGCCCGAAAATGATCGTTTTTATGACGGACGGACTTCCGACCGTCGGCGAAGCAAACGTCGAAAAGATCATCGATAATTTCAAAAAAGTGAAAAATGTCGAAGTCAGACTATTTCCTTTCGGTTTCGGCTACGATGTAAATACGACTTTGCTCGATAAACTCGGTTCGGAAAACGCCGGAATTTCGGATTATGTTCAGCCGAAAGAAGATTTGGAAATTAAAGTTTCAAACTTTTTTGCAAAGGTCAGTTCGCCGGTTTTGTCCGATCTCGAATTAGATTTCGGCGGCGCACAGGTTGATTATATGTATCCGCGAAAATTGAACGATGTTTTCAAGGGAATGCAGGTTTCGATTATCGGAAGATACAAAAATACGGCTGATCTGCAAAATATTACGGTTCATTTGAAAGGAAAATCGAACAATGAATCGCGCACTTTCAGCTACAACGATCTCGATTTTCCGCTTCGTTCCGATAAAAACGAATTTCTGCCGCGACTTTGGGCTTCGCGCCGTGTCGGTTGGCTGCTCGAACAGATCAGAAACAACGGCGAAACCAAAGAAACACGCGACGAAGTGATCGAACTCGGCACAAAATACGGACTCGTCACACCATATACTTCGTATCTTGCGACCGACGGAACTGTTCAAAATGTGGCGCGAAGTGCGCCGATGGCGGATGTGATTTCGAGAGATGCGGCGAAAAAAGTTCGTGAAAATCAAGGTTCGGGTGCGGTTAAAATGAGCGTTCAGCAAAATTCGATGCAGAATAATACCTCGATCGCAATGGACGGCGAATCGGGCGCGGAAAACTCATTCATAATTCAAAATTCAACC